>JANODK010000066.1:0-5129 GCA_031412655.1 Chryseolinea sp. | reverse complement strand
AATAGATCTTTTTTATCTGCATTGTCATTTGGCAAGCCTAACACCTCAATGAAATGATTTTTAATATTGGTTACAAACCTTGCGTATTCTGCGTGAGTAAAAGTAAGTTGTGAAGGATGAATCATCATTGAACGATTTTTTCCTTCCCTTAGGGGCTTCCCCTTTACAACTCCTAAGAAGAAAAGCATTATTGCACTAATTAAACTTTGCGGTGGAATGTTTGGAAATTGATGAGGGTCTATGTCATCAATTACTTCTGTCGTTTGTGGCCTATCCTCAAAAAATAATTTTCCCCCTGTATATCCATACCCAGGTGTTAGCAACTGAATAAACTTTGGAGAAAGGTCATCCATGATGTCCTGGAACAAAGGTCCTTGAGGTGTAGCTGTATATTGAATAAATGTGTGATGTGGAATTGAATTACGTAACTCAACGATTCGTCTGTGAATTGTGCTTGTTTTTCTATTTCCCGTTCTTGAGTTTTTTCTATTCTGATTATTCATGCTGTGTTGATCACCTTCATCATCAATTATCAGCACTGGGACACCTGTTAAATTAACTGTTTGTAAAAGCTCACAAAGATTTGGTAAATGATCCTTCTGCTTCATTACAGTTATCAAGATTGTTTGCTTATCTTCAACTGGATAGGTTGGGTCATTCCAATTTCGTAGAGCACTTTCAATTTGACTTCGTGTTGTCGCTTCATTTCGTTTTGGATTTCGGAATGAAAGCCATTGCATATCGTTTCTTTCATCGATGCGTAAATCTTTTTCAAGTCGTGTGAAAGATTGTGCAACAAGATTTGTGGAAATACCTGCTATAATAATTATCATTCGGTATCCGTTGTCTTTTGCTAATGCTGTAAGCGTTGTGAAAGACATTGTTTTCCCACTTTGTACATAACCGAACACAAGTCCTATTTCGCTGAATATTGTTTGAGAAGTATTGCCACATTGAGCTAAAATTTCTGTGGTTTCATTTATCAGAATTTGCTGACTGTTAGGTGGCAGTCCCAAGTGGGTGAGGAGTGCTAACGTTTCATCACCAACTATTGGCTGCCAATTCCCATCTCCGCGTGGGGCAATAGTGATTTGTTCGGTGTTGATTGTTGTCATAGTCTATTTCTTTGCAATCGCAGTTAGTAATTTATTCAAATTCAATCGCACTGTTCCAGCTTGCTTAACTCCAGCTTCCCTTGCGGTTTCTTCAGCAAGGCCAATGGATGCAGCTATTCTCAGTATCGGCTCAAGTTTGTTTTTGTCTGTACCAGCGAACTGTATCACGAAGGGGTGGTTTAGATTCATTCTAACACCTACTTGCCTTAATGTTTTGTTTCCATTCTTATTCTTTAAAACATGACTGCCGATTTCAATCCAGTCGGTAATACGCTCGTCAAATGATAGTTCAATTGTTACTAGCCACTTCGTATCGTTAAATTCAATTTCAAATTCTCTATTTGTCGCGTCTTCCGTTTTTGACAAAGAAGTTATTTCATTAGTTGATAAAGAAAATGAGCGTAGTTTGCTAATAGCGGGCTGAGCATTATTTTTTATTGTTTCGGCTGTACTTTTTATAATGGCTTCGGCCATTTTTTTGAGCTCTGCTTTTGGTGGCTTTATTCTATAATCCCTCGCTTGCTTAATAAAGTTATCAGAGACTAGGTTCTTTTTTAAAAGCTCTAAAAAGGTATCCATGTGTTCATCCCACTTGATACCTTTTTTAGTAAAACTTACATTGAAGCCTTCCAAATGTAATTCACCAAAAATCCTTTTCCATTCAGGGCTTCCAACTTCGCCCATGATTTCCTTTGGTTTAAATCCTTCATCACTACTTCCTTCAATAACTCTACCTCGTCTGAATAGGGCAAAACCATTTTTGCCACTTTCCATTGATTCAAGGAGACCTACAAAACCTTGCACTGACATTTTGCCCTTCTCCATTTTAAAATCAATTTCCTTTCTCCAATAAATTGGCTTTGACTTACTATTGTAAGGATATGGAGCTGTAAGTATTTTAGGGTCTTGGTATTCCAATAGGACGTTATCTAAATACAGTTTAAGTATTCCCTTCCTAGTAAAATCACGATAGATGCTTGCGAGGTGCTCTTTAATCTTGCCTTTGGTTTTCTTTATTGGCATTCTGTTTATCCTATCCAACTCAATAATAGTGTAATGTGAGTTTGCACTTTGTTTTTTAGTTGAAACCTTAAGCTCTTCTATTTTATCGTAAAAGATTTTATTCAAGTCAAATGAAACTGTCTTCTCAACATCTTCTCCTAATGCCGTGGTTCGTACATGCCAAAAATCAGAGAACCAGCATGAAGCTGATTTCATTCCCATTCCAAACTCGGATAGACCACTATTGTCGGGAGGAACTTCTGCTGCCCTAAATGCTCTTATGTAGTCTTTTTGATGTATTCCGGCAGCATTATCTTTTATGATGATTTTGTTGTCCACGTCATTTATTTCAATCCTCACCTCCAATTGAAATCCTTTTCCTTCAATCGTCTTTAGTTTTTTTTCATTCTTCAAGTAGCTATCAATTGCATTATCTACAAACTCGGCCAAAGCATACCAAGGGTCATATTGAAGGTGTTTAAGCATTGTTAACATGCTAACGCCCGGCCTTATACTTACGGTTTTTGGATGGTTCATTAGTGAATTGTTAGTTTCTTTTTCTTTCTCCTGTTTGAATTCCTTTGAGAATGACCGTTCAATTTCGTTTCCATATTAAGGAGCAACTTCTCGGCTATCAACCTTACTATCTTTGAATTAACCGCATTGCCTAATGCTCGAAAGGCAGCATTTTCGTTTACAGGTAGCATCAAACCTTCCAATGACTGCAACTTCAATCCTTCTTCTTTTGTGATATACCTCTTTTGCCATCCGATAATTGGCCTTTGAGTATTCGTGCAAACCAGAGAAGGGAAGAAGTTAACTTTCTTAATTCTAATACCAGATGCTCTGAATTGTAAAATGTAATCAGTTATTTTCCGTTTGCTATCTCCCACATTCCATTCAAGTTTCTGCCAACTCTGTGAAGGATACTTTGCGATTTCTTTCAC
The DNA here is from genome assembly GCA_031412655.1 of Chryseolinea sp. GTDB lineage: Bacteria > Bacteroidota > Bacteroidia > Cytophagales > Cyclobacteriaceae > Chryseolinea. The sequence continues at coordinate 2,065 of JANODK010000066.1, read as the reverse complement.
TACATCATGGACGTATTTTTTATTGTCTTGATAAAAATCTCGGCTCTGTTTTATATAACTCCGTTTCCAATCTGGAAATGCCTTTTCAATTCTCGCATAACTAGGTAGTCTTGCTTTCTGTTCTTCTTTAGATAATCCTTTCAAACTACATCCAAAGTTTCCTTTAAACTCAGATAGTTCATCTGCTGAAAGTTTTACAGGATAAGATTTTTCGAATGGATAAGTTGCTCCAAATTCCATCCCCCAAATTGGAAAGCCGGGGAGTTTAGTTTCTTTTGGAATTTGGTCAATGAACCTTTGCCAAAGCCTTATACATTCTTGATTCGATTTAGGTAAAGCTTTGAATTGTTTTGGATCGTCTTCAATAAATTGATGAATATCAAATAGTGTTGTCTTCTGATCGTCAACTTGCGTGAAAGAGAAGTGTTTGAGTCCTTTAAGGGAACCTACTATGAATATTCTTTTTCGGTGTTGGGGAATTCCAAAATCCTGAGGTGAATATATTTCGTGATCTACATCATAACCCAGTTTTGTTAATTCACTGTGCATGTATTTCCATGTATCCTCATTATCGTGTTGGCGTATGTATGGGACATTTTCAAGAATAAAAAATTTTGGAGTTCTATGCTCTAGGATTTTTACTATCTCGTCAAAGAGAGTTCCTCTATTGTCTTCTCTACCTAATTGCTTTCCAGCTTTTGAAAAAGGCTGACAAGGAAATCCTGCGCATAAAATGTCATGAGGTGGAATTGTGTCTATTTCATTATCAACTATTTTCTTAATGTCACCTTTCGGTTCAATACCCCAGTTCATCTTATAAACTTCCCTCAATGCTGGATTTAACTCTGAAGCAAATACACACTGATGCCCTAATTCGTGCAATGCCTTATGAAAACCGCCCAAACCTGCAAACAAATCAATAAATCTCATCTATTAATATTCTAGTTTTTAAATTAGTTAAAATTCATTGACAACCTGTAGCAAACTGGAAAGAATTGAACTCCTTTATCAGGGTTGGATTGTGTGTGGGAATTTGGCTCTTACCTTTGATTTAGATGTGTGTTTGTCAATTCTAAGGGAATCTTTTCAAAATTTTGAAAGGTCGCTCATTTCATTCTCATTAGTCCAACGTTGTGAGAAGACATTCACTTTCTCGCTGTGGAGAATCGTTTTTGACAGTACAGCAATTTACCTATTCTTCCACATTTCCACAACAACCTCACCTCATCTTCAAAGCCCACTTCATCAAAGGCCCGCTACTCATACTCGTGATAAGCGCCATGATCACAAGAGAAACGAAAACTTTTTCGTTGATCAATCCATTTTCTAATGCCACCAAACCTAAAATAATTTCCATCGCCCCTCGGGCGTTCATACCGAAGCCTGCTGCTAACGATTCTCTCCAGGTAAAGCCTCCAAGCCTTGCACCCAAACCACTGCCTACAATTTTTCCTACAAAGGCAATTACCAGAATGACAAGCGTAAGCATCAAATCAAAGTTGGTAATGAAGTTTACACGCAGGCCGATCGAAACAAAAAACAACGGAGCGAAAATGTTATTGATAAACTGATGCACAATTTCTTTTGCGCGTTCTGAAAAATGTTCGGAGTCGCCAAGGGCAATACCGATAATGAATGCACCGAAGATGGCGTGAATGCCAATGTATTCTGTAAAGGCTGCGCCTAAAAAACAAAGCGCTAATGAAATGGATAAAATACCTCCGGGCCACGCCATTTTTTTGTTTATCCACGGAAGTGTTCGATTTAATAATCCGCGACCAATCGTCAGCATGATAACAGTAAAACCAACCGTGAGCAACATCGTGCTACCCAACGACATAGTATGTCCACCTTTTCCAATCAATCCAAGGATGACAGAGAAAATTAACCAGCCAATAACATCATCTACCATGGCGGAGGCAACAACGAGCATCCCCATTTTAGATTTAAACATGTTGAGGTCCATCAAAATGCGAACGATAACCGGCAAAGCTGTTATGGCCATGGCCGTTCCCATGAACAAGGCAAATATTAAACGCTCATTGCCGAGCGCAATTCCAAAAAA
>JANODK010000065.1:0-13822 GCA_031412655.1 Chryseolinea sp. | reverse complement strand
GGTCTTCTTCCTGAAAGACCAGATGAATTGTTGCCTGATGAAGTGATGGCTGATGGAGGCAATGGTTACATCTTCGAAGGAACCAAAGGAAAATTGATGGCAAACTATAGCAAGGCTCCCGTTTTACTTCCTTCTTCACGTATGAAAGAGGTTACATTCCCTAAACAATCTATTCCGCGTATACCGGGTGCAGAGAATGGCCACTATACTCAGTGGGTTGATGCTTGTTTAGCGGGCTATGGAAAAATTGAATTAAGTTCTCCATTTGATTATGCAGGTCCTTTCACTGAAGCAGTGATCATGGGTAATCTTGCCATAAGAAGTTACGCGATGAGAAACGCGAATGGATATCCTGGTCGTAAGAAATTATTGTGGGATGCCAAGAACATGAAGATCACCAACTTCGATGAAGCGAATCAATTTGTCAAGAGAGAGTATCGTCAGGGATGGAGTTTATAGTTTAAATGCTTCACGCTACAAGCTTCATGCTACAAGCTTGTAGCGTGAAGCTTGCAGCCTGCGGCCAATATATATATTTTTCAAACAATGCATCAGCGCTTAGTTCAAATTACATTAGTCGTTGATGATTACGACAAAGCCATTTCATTTTACACCGAGAAACTTCACTTCACATTAGTTGAAGATACTGTGCTGAGTGAAACAAAACGATGGGTTCGAATTGCTCCGCCCGGATCAAAAGAATGTTGTCTCCTATTGGCTAAGGCTGCTAACGAAGAACAAAAAAGCAGAATCGGTAATCAAACCGGTGGTCGTGTTTTTCTTTTTCTTTACACCGATAATTTCCAACGCGATTTTGAAAACCTGAAAGCTAAAGGCATTTCTATTATTCGAGAACCTGTTGTTGAACCGTACGGAACAGTAGCGGTCTTTGCTGATTTGTATGGAAACCTTTGGGACTTAATTGAACCCAGGAAAGTTAATGGTTAATAGTTATCAGTTAATGGTCTCAAGCTCGAAGTTCTAGGTTCAAGGTTCAAAGTTGTCGATGTTCTAAGTGCAGATCGCACACGAACTCACTCCCACGATTAACGATTAACCATTAACTTTATCCCCAATTCTAACTTCTGTTTATGAAACGATTCATCGTAGCTATCATTCTATTTCTTTTCTCAGCTTCTACTTATGCACAAGAGTTCGGGCTCTCCTTCTCTTACTTCATACCGAAGAATGGATATTTCTCTACGCCTGTAAGTCCATTCTCCATTCGAGGACTTGGCTTTGATATTAATAAATACCTTGCCTTCGAAACTGGTGGAACATTGTATCGCATGTCGGGTATGAATGTAAAAGGTTTGCCCTTTGAAAGTAAGAAGCCAATTGTCGGACCAAACTTTACGATTTTTGTTCCTGCAGAACTAGTCATTCAATTGAAAGGGCAGAAAGTTGAGTTTGATATTAAAGGTGGTGTGTTTGGTTTTTATGGTTTTGACCACAAAATAAATTACGGAAATTTCGACAGGGGAATTCGGACGTATGAAAATTTACAAATAGCGAACAGTACCGTAACGTATAAAAACAAACCAGGCTATGGTTATCATGCTGGTGCAGAGTTAACGATTTATGTTACCAATCAGCTCGGTATTTCATTGGAGACAAATTATTTAGTTGGCGACTCTAAATTTCCTATGAAGGGAAGCTACATTGGAAGTGATGGTGTTAATCCTGCAGAGACTGTTCAACTCAGTGATGCTTATCAAAATGCTAAAATTGATTTTACAGGTTACGAGTTTTCAATTGGGTTGATTTTTAATTCGGGTAGTGGTGGTAAGGCGGGGCCACCTAAGAAGAAGAAAAGAAGAAGATGAGAAGTAATGGTTATCTGGTTAAAGGTAATCGGTGGTGGGTAATGGTGATCGGTTGAAAGTTGTTCAACTTTTCTTCGGCTGTTCGTAGTGAGGGGATTGCTTCGTTCCTCGCAATGACGTGAGCTATTACTTTACAAAAACAACTTCGCTTAATGTGGATACTCCATTTTCATTAAATGATTCGATGGCGAAATAATAGGATACTCCAATATTCAATGCGCGAATTTCAAGCGTTGAGGGTTGATCACTGAATACTTGATACGTCTGATACAATTTATCTTTTGCTATACCCCATCGGATATTATATCCCAGCGCTCCTTTAACCTGATTCCATTTTAGAAATGCATTGCGCGGATCTACATCTCTTTTTGATGAAAAGCCTGAAGGCATTGTTGGAAGTTTTCCTAATCCATTTCCAAAGATTCGAATATCGCTGATGGCCAATTGTGGTGACGCTACATAAACATGTTCGTATCTGATATAACGCGCACGAACTGACTTTGATAATTCTACATACGCGTTTGGACGGTCACGCTTTCTTTCAGTTGCTAAGTCAGCAATACTCTCCCATTGTTTTCCATCGCGTGACGCTAAGAGTTTAAACTGCGTAAAAACTTTTGCAGTATCGTTGTCAAAAATATCCGACTTGTAATCGGTATAATTTACCTGAACAGCTTTTACCTCACTCTCATGTTGCAAGTCGATGGTTACCCATTCACCAGGCTTATGTTGTTTCGCTACCCAAAACGTACGTGGATTTTCATCTGTGACTTTTGAAACGTTAAAGGTATCTAACACGGAAGATGAAGTCGCAGACTTTTTATATGACAGCAACATCCATCCAGTAAAGAGTTCATCTCGGTTTGTCCATTTTTTTGTTGGAAGATAATGTGGCAAATCTCCGAATCTCGTATTCGAATACATTTGTCCTTCTGCATCGAAGCCCGTTGGAAACATGGCGATGCGCCTTTCGAAATTCCAGTTCACAGCAATCCAAGGAGTACCGGTGTTCCAATAGTTTCCGAAGTTATCCTGAAAGGTATTGCCATGTCCCGCACCGGTTACAAATCCTCCGGGCTTGTACGATACAGGATTGTAAGGTGCATAGGTAAATGGTCCGAGTGGATGATCTCCTACATATGCTCCGTTAGCATAAACATTATACTCCGTGCCAGGAGCGCCATATTGCAAATAATATTTTCCTTTGTGCTTTGTCATCCATGCTCCTTCCATAAATGGCTTGATGCTCGATCGATGGTCGCGACCAAATCGTTCCCAACCATGCTCTTCAGGATGCAAATACAACATTGGTTTATATTCACCTTTGTATGAAAGTCGTTTGAGCTTGTCGAGTTCGCTTCCATACATGGGATAAACATTCGATGAACCCCAATACATATACCATTTATTCAACTCATCATCATAAAAAAGTGCAGGATCCCAGGGCCCAACTTCTTTCGGTAATTGTGGCAGCCATCTGTTGTAGAATTGAAGATTTCCTTTCTCTGGTTCGGTTGAAAAGAAAATGGGACGCATTTCAAAAGTAGACTGAAACAGATACAAAGTATCGCGCACAGACATGGCCGCAGGAGCGCACATATCTTCCATCGGCCACTTGTTGGGAACAATGTATTTCCAATGAAGCAAATCTTTTGAATGCCAGTATCCTCCACTAATGGTGACAAACAAAAAATATTCTCCTTTATGATTTACGATTACAGGATCAGCTCCTGATCGATACGAAATGCTATCATTGAGTTGCTCGAAATTATACTTGTAGTCGATGTCCATCGGATTACAGTATGTTTTTTGCAATGAACTTTGCGCGATTGAATAGCTTACCGAATGAAAGGTGAGTATGAACAAGAAATACTTCATCGCAATTTTCTTAAGAGTTTTAAAAATGAGTAGGGACATTCACTCCTTACCTTTTCTATTCCTTAAAATGATCCCAACCCTGCGCACGCAGCGGTACAGGTGTTCCAGCTTTGGTGATCAAAATGTTTTGCTCTTTCTTCTCGTGAACATAACCAATGAAATGAATATCGGCATGGTTCTTTACTTTTTCAAAATCAGCTTGTGAGATGGTGAATAACAATTCATAATCTTCGCCACCATTTAAAGCACACGTAACTGGATCCATTTTAAATTCGATCGCGGTTTCAAACGTTAAACTATCAATCGGAATTTTATCTTCAAAAATCCGCACGCCAACATTCGAGTTTTTACCAATATGAAATAATTCGGACGCAAGACCATCTGATACATCGATCATAGAGGTTGGTTGAATGCCGAGTTCTTCCAGTTCAAAAACAATATCAGTTCGTGCCTCTGCTTTTAATTGACGACCAACTAAATATTCATATTGCTCGATGCCCGGTTGCATATCTGGATTCGTGAGAAATACTTCTTTCTCACGTTCCAAAATTTGCAAGCCCATAAATGCTGCACCTAAATCACCTGTAACACAAATAATGTCAGTGGGCTTTGCACCACTGCGATATACTACCTTATCTTTTTTCACACGCCCCACAACCGAGATCGAAATAATCAATCCGGAAACAGAAGCCGTTGTATCACCGCCAACCAAATCAACACCGTAACTCTCACACGCGTTTTTAATTCCAGCATACAATGCATCAATAGCCTCAAGGGAAAAACGATTGCTCAACGCTATGCTTACCGTAATCTGCTCTGCCTTTCCGTTCATAGCAGCAATGTCAGATACATTCACGGCTACAGCCTTATATCCTAAATGTTGAATGGGCATGTAAGACAAGTCGAAATGAATTCCTTCGACCAACATATCCGTAGAGATTAACACAAAATCTTCACCTGCATCAATCACAGCGGCATCATCACCAATGCCTTTTGTGGATGTCGAATTGGTAAGATTAAAGTTTGCGCTGATCCGATCGATCAGTCCAAATTCCCCCAGTTGATTAATCTCTGATCTTTTTTCGCTCATAAATCGTAATTTAGTCTTGCCCTTCACCGATTCGAAGGGGCTTTTATCCTGCAAAAGTAAGATTATGAACGAATATGCAGGGTTCTGTTCGAAATAAGCTGTTAACTATGCACTTACAAATCAAAAGCAGATGAAAAAGATTATTGGTCTCCTTTTAGCGTGCACTATTATAATAAGCGCGTGTGGTCCAAAACCGTATTATAAAACTGCGAAGGGCAAAAAGAAAACAAAGTATTACAACGATATTCAGTTTGGTGGCAAAAGTGCTAGCGAAATGAAAAAGCCTAAGAATTAATGCCTCATGCTTGACTCCCGAAACCAATTGTGAGACATCAGATTTTTTAAATATCAGAACACAACTCGATTAAAACACCCCCACTTGTTTTAGGGTGCAGAAAACAAATCATCTTGTTATCTGCACCTTTTTTTGGTGCCTGATTGATCAATTCAAATCCTTTCTTCTTGTATTCTTCTATGCTGGCATCGATATCAGCAACTGCAAAAGCAAGGTGATGAATACCTTCACCGCGCTTCTCAATAAACTTGGCAATAGGCGAATCAGGGCGCGTAGCCTCTAATAACTCAATCTTTACGCCCGAAACCTCAAAAAAAGAAGTCGTTACCCCCTCTGATTCTACCTTCTCAATTTTATAATGCTCCCGTCCTAACAGCTTGGCAAAGACGATATTTGACTCTTCTATGCTTTTAACCGCTATGCCGATGTGCTCAAGTTTTTCCATAATTGTTACCTTTACAGGCAAAGAAGAAACTTTTTGGCTAAATCGAAAGTTTAGAGTAATGAAAATTGAATCATGATGATTGAAACTTTGAGCGATATGCACGTAGAAGCGGCTCGCGTTCAGCAAGAAATTAAGGATTATCTGGGTCTGCGCACGTCCGACCTTGTTTTTGAATTTACTTCGCAAGACGGGAAGGTAAAGCTCGACCTGATTACCATTAACCCCCGGCACAACCAGGCCTTCTTGTTTCACAATGAAACCGGGGCTGATAAAGTAGATGCATTGAAAAAGATGCTGAACTATGTGCAGAACTATAAAGAAAAAGAGAACTCCTACACCATTCAATGGGTAGCGAAGAGCGATAAAGAACTTCACACTTCATATTTCAAGGCAAGCAACATTATGGATGCTTTGCAAAAATTATATTACGGACGCGACATGAACACGATTACCGTTTTCAGTGTTGTATTAAATCCAATCTCTTAAAGCCATGATTAACGTAACTGAAAAAGCAAAAGATAGAATCATTCAACTCCGCAGAGAAGAAGGCAAGGTTGTTGAAAACAACGTCCGAGTGTTGGTTAAAGGCGGTGGGTGCTCTGGCCTGATGTATGATTTGAATTTTGATGATGAAATAAAATCAGCTGATCAGATTTTTGAAGACAAAGGGATTAAAATCCTTGTTGATAAAAAGAGCTTGCTGTATTTATTAGGCACTACTTTAGATTTTTCTGACGGATTAAACGGAAAAGGTTTTCAATTCATCAATCCGAATGCTACCCGAACTTGTGGATGCGGGGAAAGCTTCGCAGTGTAGGTAAGTGGAATTTAGAATTCCAAATTCAAGCCTACCTATCTCATTTTCTCCTGTATTTCCTTTTAGGATTTCTGCTCATATGAAAAATTGAACTTACCGTTATTACTGATTCTTTCTTGTAGAAAGAGTAGATAATAATGTATGGGAAAATTTTAACAACAGCCTCTCGGAATTTGTCTTTTCGCTTGGGATTTCTTTCAGGATAATGGCGGATGATTTCTAATTTCTGACCAATGACATCAACAAAACGAAGACCAAGCCCAGAACTTCTTTCTTCATACCAAACTGCAGCCTGACGTAGCTCTCGGTCTGCATCCTCAAGAATAATGAGGGTATTCAACTTTACTTACTTTTTACTTTCTTAACGGCTTGAATTGCCTTTGCAAGGGATTGCTCCACGGTATACGTCTTTGCCGAACCCTTTAGGTAACTATTTTCTCTTCGCTGCAATTCAGCTACAAATACTTCGTCTTTCCAATGATCATATGTTTCTTCTATCTCCTCTTCTACCATTGCATAAATCGCCTTTAGCTTCTTGTCTTGGGCAGTCTCAATGTAATGATGGAGCTTTTGGCGTATTTCCACTGTACTCATAATCTTGAGGTCAACTTATGTCGTTATAAAAATAATCAATTTATATGAATGCTAAAGCTAAAATCAGTTGATCTTACGGATGAAGTGTACCAAGTGTTCAGAACAATACCGCTAACTTAGGTATGAAAATAATCAGTCCAATAATCAGTGCTGTTGCTGCACTGACTAAAACTCCCGCTGCGGCTAAATCTTTTATCTTCTTAATCTTTTCGTTTTTTCCTAGCGAGATAAAGTCAGCAATGTTTTCGATTGAAGAATTAATAATCTCCGTGGTAATGACAAATCCAATTGCAAAAACAATAGCGATCCATTCTACTGTTGATATCTTCAATACAACTCCAGCAATTACAACAAGAGTTGTAGCCAACAAATGAATTCTTGCATTGTGCTCTTCCCTTAGCAGGATTTTCAAACCGTTAAAGGCGTAGCTAAAACTTTTTAGTCTTTGAGAGACGGAGAACTTTTGATTTTTCATCACTTGCTATTTACTCCACCTTCAAAGGTGGTCCAACAATCTCCATCTCATGATCCAAAAATATTTTAGCGATCTCTTCTTTCGTGGGCTCAGTTTCCAACTCCGACATCGTTACAAAAAACTCTTCCAGCTTTCCGGCAGGTTGAAGAACAACCATCATCTTGCCACTTTCACTTACCTGCGTCCACGCATGTGGAACTTTTCTCGGAAGGAAAATACTGTCGCCTGCTTTGAGTTTATATTTATCATTACCTACCTGAAAATAATATTCTCCAAACAACACGAAAAAAATTTCATCCTGATTTGGATGAACATGCAAGGGTGTTCCTCTTTTTGGTGACACACTTGTTTGTTCAAATATTGCAAGAGCACCATCCGTATCGCTTCCCGATACCTTAAGATCTAAAATATTGGAGTTAACGCCTTTTAGCTTCATGTGCCCATGGATTCTTCCTTCTCCATTGGCTACTTTAAAACCTTTATCACTTCTAATAAAAATCTTTTTGACTTTAGCGATTGCTGCAAGCGGAGCAGATGCTAATAACGTGAGTAGGAATTTATTTCGTTTCATACAATATTTAGTTAGAGGGTTTCTACTCAATGACTTGATAGCTTTTACATTCGTGTTGTTTTTATGTAAGGTAGATGGTCATTCCTATTTAAACAACATGCTTTCTATAAAATCAAAACAGGAAAGCAACCTTCGTTACCTTCCTGTTTAATAAACCCTAACAAAAAACTCTATTCTAAATTCAATTGATTAAAACTTATATCTGACAAATGCCTCCATCGCTTCGTATTCTGCAAGACCAAGCGCATTGTACGCCATAGCTGTACCATGATTTCTGTCTTCGGCACGCATCCAGAATTCACGCTTATCACTGCCAGGGAACATTGCACTGTCTTTTTGTGATTGATGTTTGAATACGGCTCTACGCTTGCGCATCAATTCTTCCGGACTTAATGGTACTGCCATTTCAATTTGGTCGATGTCCCACTCATGCCATGCACCGCGGTATAACCATACCCAGCAATCTTTTGTCCAGGGTCTTTTCTTTAATCTTTTCAACGCCTCAAATATTGCAGCTAAACAGACGCGATGTGTTCCGTGTGGATCAGACAAATCACCGGCAGCATAAATCTGATGTGGTTTCACTTCTTCAAGGATATCGATGATCACCTGAATATCTTCTTCACCAAGTGGTTTCTTTTTTACAGCGCCTGTTTCATAAAAGGGCATGTCAAGAAAATGCATTTGCTCATCGGGGATACCAACATATCGACCACCGGCTTTTGCTTCTCCTCTTCTGATCATTCCTTTAATCAACAACACTTCAGGACTATCAATTTGGCCAGGACCTTTTTTCTTTAGCGATTGGACAACCTTCTTATAAAATTTCTCTCCATCTGATTTACTCAATCCAAATTGAACATTGAAGTCGCGAACAAAATCCGCGAAGCGAATCGCATCGTCATCAAACACAGCAATGTTGCCTGAAGTTTGATAGGCTACGTGTACTTCATGACCTTGATCTACCAATCTGATAAATGTTCCACCCATTGAAATCACATCATCATCAGGGTGTGGCGAGAAAATTACTGCACGCTTGGGAAAAGGTTTGGCGCGTTCCGGACGATGCTTATCATCCGCATTTGGTTTTCCACCTGGCCAACCTGTGATCGTATGCTGAAGGTGATTGAAGATTTTTATGTTGACTTGATACGCTGAGCCATATTCCGTAATAATATCGCCCATACCATGTTCCATGTAATCATGGTTGGTAAGTTTCAACACTGGCTTCTTCATTTTCTGACAAAGCCATACCACCGCTTTGCGAATTAATGTATCGTTCCAATCAATGGTGTCAAGAATCCATGGAGTCTTAATGCGTGATAACTCAGATGACGCTGCATCATCCAGAACTACCTGAACACTACTGTGTCGTTGTAGGAACGAAGAGGGTATCTGATCAGTAACAGGACCTTCAACTGCTTTCTTGATCACCGAAGCCTTTCCTTCGCCCCATGCCATCATGATAACGTGTTTCGCTTTCATGATTGAACCAACGCCCATGGTGATGGCTTTGCGAGGTACGTTCTCATCACCAAAGAAATCGCTGGCCGCATCGATGCGTGTTACCTGGTCGAGGGTAACGAGTCGTGTAAATGTTTTTTCGGTTGAACCCGGTTCGTTAAAACCAATGTGACCTGTGCGACCGATACCTAATACTTGAATATCAATACCTCCCAGTGCATCAATCTTCAATTCGTACTCGCGACAGAAATCAGCAACTTTATCTTTTGCCAACGTTCCATCCGGGATGTGAATATTTTTCTTCGGAATATCAATGTGATTGAACAAGTGTTCTTGCATAAACCGAACGTAGCTCTGCAATTCCTGCGGATTCATTGGATAATATTCATCCAAATTGAAGGTGTAGACATTCTTAAAACTCAGGCCCTTTTTGTGAAGGTTGATGAGCTCCGAATACACCCGAGTTGGAGTTGAACCGGTGGCAAGACCAAGCACACACGGTTTCCCTTCTTTCTCTTTACTCTTAATCAAGGCTGCAATTTCCTTGGCTACTGAGACAGAGGCGTCTTCAGAGGATTTAAAAATCTTTACTGGAATCTTTTCAAAGGCAGTAAGGTCGTTATTCATAATTTTGATTGATTTTAGGCCTTGCGGTATTTAAAGGTCAAAGTATCTTAAAAAGTGCGAAATTTTCAAGTGTTTGCGGTAACATAATTTAATATGAGCCATTTCAGAACGATTGTTAGTTGTCCATCCTCATCCCAAAAGGCCAGTTTGAAAGACCGTTTCCTCACTATTGGTTCTTGTTTCGCAGATGTTGTGGGTAGACACCTTCAGCACTATAAAATCGAAACTTGCCCCAATCCCTTCGGCACGTTATACAGCCCGGCATCCATCCATAAAGCACTGCGCTATACCCTACTTAATCAAGCCCCGCCTGAACACACTTACTTACAAAATCAAGATATTCATTTAAACTATGATTTTCACTCAGAATTTTCGGCTTTACAGAAGGAGACTCTGCAGAATCGCTTGAGCGATTGTCTTCAAACTACTCATCAATTCTTAAAGAATGCCGATCGACTGATCATTACCTATGGCACAGCATGGGTTTACGAACGAATTGATAATAATGAGTTGGTTGCCAACTGTCATAAAATGCCGGCAAAGCTTTTTACGAAATCATTGCTGACGCAGAAAAAAATAATTGAATCGTTTGATCCGCTTTATCAGGATCTGAAAAAATTTAATCCTAAAATAAAGATCATCCTTACGGTTAGTCCGGTGAGGCATACGAAGGATACCCTTGAATTGAACAATGTAAGCAAATCAATCTTGCGTGTTGCTTGTCATACCTTTAAAGAAACTTATCCAGATGTAGAATATTTTCCAGCGTACGAAATCATGATGGATGATTTACGTGATTATCGTTTCTACAAAAAAGATATGATCCATCCTTCGGAAGAAGCTGAAGAATACATCTGGGGAAAATTTGCTGACACTTTTATTGATGATTCAACAAAGGATTTTTTTGTAACATGGGACGGGATTCAATCGGCACTCACACACAAACCCTTTCATCCTTCCTCAACATCACACCAACATTTCTTAAAAACAACATTGCAAAAACTGGAAGAACTTAAATCCATTGTAAATGTTGAAGAGGAAATGAGTCAGATCAAATCACAAATTCACACATCTTAATTACAACTTCAGCCATGTCGAGCACTACCGATAAAAAAGCGAATCGCTTAATACATACTACTTCACCTTATTTACTTCAGCATGCTTACAATCCTGTGGATTGGTTTCCGTGGGGAAATGAAGCCTTGCAAAAAGCAAAGCAAGAAGACAAACCTATTTTGGTGAGCATTGGCTACTCCGCTTGTCATTGGTGTCATGTTATGGAGCGTGAATCCTTTGAGAAGAATGAAGTCGCGAAAGTGATGAACGAATATTTTGTTTGCATCAAAGTAGATCGGGAAGAGCGTCCGGATATTGATCAGGTTTATATGGAAGCTGTTCAGGCTTTGGGTGTAAATGGTGGATGGCCCTTGAATGTGTTTTTAACTCCCGATCAAAAACCATTTTTTGGCGGAACGTATTTCTCACCACAAACCTGGGTACAGGTATTGACCAACATCAACAAAGCGTTTCTTGCTAATCGTGTTCAGATTGAAGACACAGCAGAAGAACTTCGATTGCATTTATTGAAGTCGGATGTAGAACGATTTAAACAAACCATTTCAACTTCCGAACTTAAATCTGATCTCTCTTTACTTTTTCAAAACTTAGAAAAGAGGTTTGATCGTGAGCTTGGTGGAATGAATAAGGCACCCAAGTTTGTAATGCCAACCATTTGGCTCTGGTTGTTGAGATATTACTCCCTCAACAAAAATGAAAGCACATTGCACATGGTAACCCATACACTCACAAAAATGGCACAAGGTGGATTGTATGATCAACTCGCTGGCGGATTTGCGAGATATTCTGTTGACGCCAGTTGGTTTGCTCCACACTTTGAAAAGATGCTATATGACAATGCACAGCTGATGAGCCTATATGCTGAAGCCTTTTCAATTACACAATCAGATCGATACAAAGAGATTGTATATGAAACTTTTCATTGGCTTGCGAATGAGATGACAAGTCCTGAAGGTGGGTTCTATTCCGCGCTTGATGCAGACAGTGAAGGTGTCGAAGGTAAATTCTATTGCTGGACATACACAGAGCTGGAAGAAGTTTTAGGAAAAGAAACAGCTAAAGTAGCCAATTACTTTCAAGCCACAGAAGAAGGTAATTGGGAACATAGTATGAATATCTTGCTAGATACTCATGAAGAAACTACTGATGAAATAAAATCCATCAAACAAAAATTATTTGAGGCGAGAAGCAAACGCATTCGTCCGGGATTAGATGATAAAATCCTTACGGGATGGAATGCCATGATGATTCAGGGACTTACTGATGCTTATAAAACATTTGGTGATGATTCATTCTTGCAACCTGCCTTACGGAATATTTCATTCCTCGAAACTCATCTGATCGACAACGGAAAAGTATTCCGAACTTATAAAGGCAAAAGGTCTGATACCGAAGGATTCTTAGAAGATTATTCTTTTCTTATTCAAGCTTACACTTCACTCTATCAAGTTACCTTCAACGAAGGCTGGCTTCGCAAAGCAGAATCATGGTGCAATTATGTAATGAAGAATTTCTTCGATGAAACGGAAGGCTATTTTCATTTCAATTCAAATACGGCTGAACAACTTATCGCTCGGAAGAAAGATATTATGGACAATGTAATTCCATCTTCCAACTCAGTGATGGCACGCAACCTTTATCGTCTTGGAATTTTATTGGATCGCGAGGATTGGAAAACTATTTCCATCACTATGACATCACAACTAATTTCATTAATTGAATCCGAACCAAGCTACATGTCTAACTGGGGAATGTTACTTGCTGAAATAACAAATGGATTGGCTGAAGTAGTAATTGTAGGAAATGACGCTCAGCAAAAAAGGAAAGAGCTGCATGCACATTACCTTCCTTTTGCTTTAACGCTTGGAACAAAAACGAAAAGCTCATTACCATTGCTAGAAGGTCGTGAAGCAAAAAATGATGAAACCATGATTTACGTTTGCTTCAATAAGACGTGTAAACTTCCAACCACTCTAATAAAAGAAGCCCTCGAACAAATAAATCGCAAGGATAACTATTAACTTTATCCATCACTGAAGAATTTAAACTTAGTGGCTACTTAGTGTCTTTGAGTCTTCGTGGCAAGAAAGATTAGGCCACTAAGACACAAAGAAACGAAGGGACACCAAGAAATACATTGTTATGATTAACAATCACTATATGAAGAACACAATTCTAGCCATTCTTTTTTCGACAACGCTTTTCTCTTGTTCACAAAAAGAAGTAAAACCTCCACGGCCCGTCTTACCCATTCCAACAGAAAATCAATTGGCATGGCATGAGATGGAGTTGAATGCGTTCGTTCATTTTACTACCAATACCTTTACAGGAAAAGAATGGGGTTATGGTGACGAAAGTCCCTCCATCTTTAACCCAACTTCCTTCGATGCCGATCAGTGGGTAAATACATTTAAAGAAACTGGTTTTAAAGGTGTAATCCTTACGTGCAAACACCATGATGGATTTTGTCTATGGCCAAGTAAGTTTACTGAACACTCGGTAAAAAATAGTCCGTTTAAAAATGGAGAGGGCGATGTAGTTCGCGCTGTTGCGGAAGCTTGTAAAAAGCACGGATTAAAATTTGGCGTTTATCTTTCACCCTGGGATCGCAATCATAAAGACTATGGTTCGCCAGCATACATTGATTATTACAGAAATCAATT
>JANODK010000064.1:0-1733 GCA_031412655.1 Chryseolinea sp. | reverse complement strand
ATGTTCGATTGCAAACCCAACGCATGGATTCATCACCAACATTGGTAAAGCACACATTGGTACGTTTGGCGGGTTTGAAAATATTGTTCGTGGAAAATCAGAATTATACCAGCACCTTCTTACCAATAATGGAGTGGTCTTCATCAATTCGCAAAACGAGATTCTTTCCAACATGGCGAAGCGATTTAAGAATCCGGTTTATTATCCCGCTGCAGGCGATTATTATCAATGTGAATTGATAGACGCTGATCCATTTGTGAAAATAAAAACAGAGAATGGAAGTGTCATTGAAACTCAAATTATCGGTGGCTATAATTTTGAGAACATGGCTGCAGCTTTGTGTATTGGAAAGTATTTTGGTGTAGATGTTGATGCTGCGAATGCTGCCATTGCAGAATATGCTCCGGGTAATATGCGTTCGCAGGTAATGAAGAAAGGTAGCAACACGATTATTCTTGATGCGTACAATGCGAACCCAAGTTCTATGCAAGCAGCCATTGAAAATTTAGCGGACATGCATGCAGCTCATAAGGTCGCCATCGTTGGTGATATGTTTGAGTTAGAAGAAGAAGCTGAAAAGGAACATCGAAACCTTGGCAGATTATTAAAGGAAAAAATGATTGATCGTGTTTACCTCTGTGGTAAATTAGTTGCCTCAGCAAAAGATGAACTCCCCGAAGCATTGCATTTTGAAAGCAAAGCATTGTTAATTGAAGAATTGAAAAGAAGTCCAATAAGCAATTCAACTATTTTAGTGAAGGCTTCGCGTGGTATCGGATTGGAGACGATACTGGATTATTTAGGATAAAATAAAATTACCCCTCATGAATTTTGAACTCATTCTCAAATTTTTAAAAGACATTGGTAAGAACAACGACCGTGACTGGTTTGAAAAAAACAAATCGAAATACCTTGCCGCCAAAAATAGCTTCGATGAATTCGTTCTTCCATTATTAGAAGAGCTAATCAAGGTTGACAGCTCTCTATTAGGTCTCAATCCAAAAAAATTAACCTTTCGCATTTATCGCGATGTGCGTTTCAGCAAAGACAAACGCCCCTATAAAACAAATTTTGGTGCTTCGTTTTCTCCTGCCGGAAAAGGTATGGGTAAGCCGGGCTATTATTTACATATCGAACCGGGTAATAAAAGTTTTGTTGCCGGTGGACTTTTTATGCCAGAGCCTGAAAATCTCGCAAAGGTTAGACAGGAGATTGATTACAATGGAGACAAGCTTGCCAAGATTGTGAATGATAAAAAATTCAAGAAGAACTTTCCTGGTTTTTGGGATGAAGATAAATTGAAAAGAGCGCCAAAGGGTTTTGAAGAGGATAGCAAATACATTGAATGGTTGAAGCTAAAAAGTTTCATAATGACACGACCACTTTCAGATATAGAAGTGAAAGACAAAAAGTTTATGAAAATCATTACGGATTCATGTAAAACATTGAAGCCATTAAATAATTTTCTAACAGAAGCACTTCATTAATTTCAATCATGCTGATAATTCTCGTAGTATTAAATGTTGTAGTTTTTACGATGCTAAGTGGCCTTCATTTCTACTGGTTAATTGGTGGAAAGTGGGGGCTTGCCTCTTCGGTGCCATCCAACCCCTCAACGCGAGATTTTCTTTTCAAACCCTCAATCATGGCTACTGTTGTTGTGGCGGTTGGTCTGCTACTCTTTGCAATAATTACGTTGGGTAATGCAGTGGTTTTGCCATTCAGGATTGACC
>JANODK010000063.1:0-1824 GCA_031412655.1 Chryseolinea sp. | reverse complement strand
TACTACAAGTGGTAAGTATTAACGTATTCGACAAATCACCCATCGAAAATCTGTTCGACAAACCAATACAACAAAATGACAAAGAACTATTCCCCGCTAACCAATTGAGTATCTTTGAGTAATATCAAAAGGCTAGTGAGTGGCTATATGAAATTAAAGCGTGTTAGAAATGAAGGACTGACAGGAACAAAGGAACATGTCGGTCTTCTCGAGCAATACTGTTTCCTTCAAGCTCAGGACGCTGTTCCTATGATCAAGGATATTTCATTCAGGGAGGGCATAACAATTGGTGATGAACAATGTAAACTTTTCGCGTTGTCTGATGTCGAAGACTTGCCGGGTATGTGTGGGTCAAGGATCAATTATGACAGGTTTTCTACGGACAAAACAAAATTTAGTATTGGATTCGCCTCTCCATTAGGTCAGCTCCTTAGTTGCAATCATGTGTATAATCAATACATTTTCATTGAGGATGTTCATAAGACAATTAAAACCCTCGAAAGCAAACGCCTTAGACTTCAATCATTGGCGGCATACTCAAGGGAGAATGCGGTTAGCAGAGATGCAACAAATGATTTCCTGAATGAGATTGTTAGCGAACAACGGCTTCCCGTAAAAGCGCATTTTAACGTTTTGGCATGGACTGATAACAAGAAAGAACTCAAGGAAATAAAGACTCAAGTTGCTTCGGCATTAGCTCAAATGGATGCTGTAGCAAAACAGGAAACAGTTGGTGCACCTCAAATTTTCTGGGCAGGATTACCGGGCAACGAAGCTGACTTTCCTATGAACGATACCTTCGATACGTTTGCCGAGCAAGCCACGTGTTTTCTAAATCTTGAGACTAACTATCAGTCATCATTAAGTCCTGTTGGTATTCGGCTTGGAGATCGATTGACCGGAAGACCGGTGCATGTTGATATATCGGATGAGCCGGTGAAGAAAGGAATTATCACGAATCGTAACAAGTTCATTCTTGGTCCATCTGGAAGCGGGAAGTCATTCTTTACCAATCACATGGTCCGTTGCTATTATGAACAAGGTACTCATATAGTTCTTGTCGATGTTGGACATTCTTATAAAGGATTGTGTGACCTAGTTAACGGATACTATTTTACTTACGATGAAAAGAATCCAATCCGGTTCAATCCATTTTACATCTCTGATGGTGATACTTTAGATACCGAGAAAAAAGAAAGCATCAAGACTTTGCTTTTGGCATTGTGGAAGAAGGACGATGAAACCTTTAACCGATCCGAGTATGTCGCTCTATCAATTGCTTTGCAGACGTACTATAAGTTCCTTGAAACGCATACAAATTTATTCCCTTGCTTCAATACCTTCTATGAATTCCTAAGAGACGTATTTGTAAGAATTTTGAAGGAGGATAAAGTGAAAGAAAAGGATTTCGATGTTGAAAATTTCCTTTATGTTCTTCGGCCATATTATCAGGGTGGTGAATTCGATTATTTGTTAAATGCGACTGAAAATCTTGATCTGCTTAAGGAAAGGTTTATTGTTTTTGAACTGGATAACATTAAAGACCATCCCATTCTTTTCCCTGTAGTGACTATCATCATTATGGAGGTTTTCATTTCCAAGATGCGCAAGCTCAAAGGCATTAGAAAAATGATCTTGATTGAAGAAGCATGGAAAGCAATAGCCAAGGAAGGAATGGCAGAGTATATCAAGTACCTGTTTAAAACTGTAAGAAAGTTTTATGGCGAAGCAATTGTGGTAACACAGGAGGTTGAGGACATCATTAGTTCACCTATTGTCAAGCAGGCTATTATTAACAATTCTGATTGTAAGATCCTTCTGGAT
>JANODK010000062.1:0-2702 GCA_031412655.1 Chryseolinea sp. | reverse complement strand
AATGCTTTGATGGGCTGAACACAAAGCATCGAACGTTTCAGACTCAACATCTCCCGCGGATTAATTCGGTTCACAGCAACTTTAGAAATCAATCGTTCGAGATCGGCAATGTGTTTTAACGATGATGTAATTTTTTCAGCTAGAGTTGAATCTGTAAAGAATGTATCAACGACAAGGAGACGTTCATCAATTGCAGCTTTCTCTTTCAGCGGAAGAATCATCCACTTGCGCAATTGGCGCGAGCCCATCGGGGTTACAGTGTGATCAAGAATATCTAATAACGGAACACCACCTTCATTTTGTGAACTAACAATTTCGAGATTGCGAATGGTGAACTTATCAAGCCACACAAATTTGTCTTCATCAATCCTGGAGATCGAGGTGATATGTGAAGTGTCTTTGTGTTCTGTGTCATCGAGATAATACAAGATGCCACCGGCTGCAATAATCGCTTCACCTAATCCTTCAATGCCAAAACCTTTCAGCGAAGCAGTTTTAAATTGATTGGTTAATTTTTCATAGGCAAAATCAAAACCGTATACCCATTCATCTAATGCAAACGTGTTGTACTCATCACTGAAAAGTTTTTCAAAATGAGAACGTGAATTTTTGCTATAGATAATTTCAGAAGGAGAAAATCCTTGAATAAGTTTAGAGACGTAATGTTCACTTCCTTGCGCGGCATAGAACTCACCCGTAGAAACATCAAGAAAAGAAATACCCATTACATTCTTGTTGATGTAAACTGAAGCAAGAAAATTATTTTGCTTACGCTCCAATACATTGTCGTTGTATGCTAAGCCAGGTGTAACCAATTCAGTCACTCCACGCTTTACAATACCTTTTACAAAACGAGGATCTTCAAGCTGATCGCAAATGGCCACACGTTTGCCAGCGCGAACAAGCTTAGGTAAATAAGTATCAAGCGAATGATGGGGAAACCCAGCGAGTTCAATTTCAGAAGAAGAACCAGCGCCACGCTTGGTCAGTGTGATGTCCAGAATCTTGCTTGCCGTAATGGCGTCTTGCCCGAAAGTTTCATAAAAATCGCCTACACGAAAAAGTAACAATGCGCCCGGATAGCGGGTCTTGATAGCATTGTATTGCTTCATTAACGGGGTTTCAACAGATGTTTTCGTTTCGGCCATGATGAACAAAGATAGAAAAGTCCGGAGTGAGCAGAGGTCGGATAAAGCCTTTTGTGAGGCTTTTTTTGGAAAATTTTAGCGGGCTGTAATAGTTTCGAATCTCGTGTTACTTATTGGAAAATGGATATCGTTTGAATAACCAGACACTACCTAACCTACTAAATTGATGCTATGATTGCATTGAAGATTTGTGACCATAAGACTATCCTAGCCTAACAAATGGCACAACACCTTGAGAAGGAATTTACGGATCTGATTGATCAGAACAGAGGGATTATCTATAAGGTAATCCGCCTGTATGTTCATCATGAAGATGATGAGAAAGATCTCTTTCAGGAGATTTTATTTCAGGCATGGAGATCGTATCCGCGTTTTCTGGGCCAGTCTAAATTCTCTACATGGTTATATCGCGTTGCACTCAACACCGTTCTAACTTTTAAGAGAAGAGTAAAATTAGTAGAGCCGCATGATGACATGACTCGGTTTAATGCCGTTTCCACACACGGAAACAGAAATGAAGAAAGCGAAGCGCTTTACGTTGCCATCCGCATGTTAAATGAAATTGATCGCATGATCGTTACGCTGCATCTGGATGGATATGAAAATGAAGAGATTGCTGACATCACGGGGATAACAAAAAACAATACAGCCGTTAAACTTCATCGTATCAAAGAAACATTAACAAAGAAACTCAACGCAATTTAGAAATGGATTTACAAGAAGCGTGGAAAAATTTAGATCGCGAAAAACTTTCCAAACCCGTGAAGGGTGAGGTAGAAATACGAACAGCATCGAAACACCCGGTACAAAAACTCATCGCGTCTTTTCGATATGCTTTGGGATTTATCGTTTTGTTTGAAATGATCTTCATGTATCTCTTCATGATCATTCCACAACCCGTGGTGAAAATTTTTCTGGCTCTTATGATTGTTATATACGCATTGGGTTTTGCAGTAAACTATAAGACGCTTCGAAAAATTGAAAGTCACTTTGTGTTGGATTCAAATTTTAAAGAATCGCTGCAAGTAATTTACGAAAGCACAAAGACCTCCCTGGCTTTTCAGCGCAGAGCTTGGATTTTCATTTATCCCTTAGCCGGCACAACCGGTTTTCTGCTTGGTCTTTCGACCAGCACAGATGTTGTTGAGATGATGCAGAAGTCGAAGAACATAATCATATTGATCATTACACTCGCCATTGTAACGCCAATGGGATATTACATCGCTCTTTGGCTGGAGAATTTGAGTTACGGAAAGTATTTGATTCAACTGGAGACTTTGTTGGCAGAACTTAATCAGGCAGAATAGATTGAAAAATCAAAACGCATTTACACTACGTTGACAACCATGAATGTTTATTTTTGCCCATGCAAAAACTAAAGCTGCAAGAACTCGGACGAATATCCGTTGATGAATTTAAAGAAGCTGGAAAAATTCCAGTTTGCATTGTGCTCGATAATGTGCGCAGCTTACACAATGTAGGCTCAGCTTTCCGAACAGCCGATGCATTTCGCATTGAAAAAATTTACCTAACGGGAATTACCGGCCAACCACC
>JANODK010000061.1:0-3624 GCA_031412655.1 Chryseolinea sp. | reverse complement strand
TGCTGTTCTCAAAGTAGTCAATGCCTTTATCGCGCATGAAAGAGTCGTGTATACCACGAAAGTCAATCCAGACATGAGAGAGTTGATGCGTAAATAACGGCCCAGCATACAGATAATCCTGTCCGTAATTATGTTCCCAATTGTAAGTGGAAACCCACGCAGCATAGCTTTCCTTGGGCAGTGGATGAGTTGGAGAGCCCAGCCCCAGCATATAGAGTAGCATTGCCTCATCATAGCCTTCCCATCGGTACTTTAGAAATCCACTTTCCGGTCTCCAGCCGTGTGTTACCGTTGCACCGTTGTTTTGCGCCCATTGCCAATCTGCGCGGCAGTAAAGCGCATCACTAAGGGTTCGGATTTCTTTCTCATCTGTGCTATCCGCATCAAAATAAATTCCTGCTGTCAATGCCCCTGCTAACAAAAATGCGGTGTCTACTGTCGAAAGTTCGCATTGCCATACCCTGCGCCCAGTCTTCATATCAAGAAAATGATAATAAAATCCCTTGTAACCAGTTGCATCTGGCTCAGGCCCTTGCGGACTGTTCCAAAAAAAACGCAACGTTGTAAGTGTTCGATCTACCGCTGCCGCTCGCGACATGAATCTGCGTTCAACACTTACAGGGTAGCAGGCTAACGCAAGGCCTGTAGCGGCAATGCTGCACGGCCAATCCTGAGCTGTCTTGTCAATCACCAACCCGTTGAGAGGGTTGGTCTCTTTCAGGAAATAATCAAACGTCTCGCGCTGAAGTTTATCTAGTGTGGGGTCAAATTGATTATCATGAATCTTTATATCTGATCTCATTTTATTATTTTCTCATCGTTTTCATGCCTTGTATTTACATTAAACGAATCTTCTATAATTTTTTTGTGGCACCCAAATTCCATTTCCAGTTAAGAATTTCGGGCATGTCTTCACCATGAATCTCTATATAAGCTTTATGCTCAATCAATTTATTTCTTACATGTTGTTTGGTATAAGCACCCTTCGAACCTAAGGCAGGTAATCGATCTATCACGTCACTAACGAGATGAAAGCGGTCTATATCATTCAATACAACCATATCAAATGGTGTTGTCGTTGTGCCTTCACCTTTATAGCCACGCACATGCAGATTGTTATGATTTGTCCTGCGGTAGGTAAGACGGTGAATTAATGAAGGATACCCGTGAAAAGCAAAGATGATAGGTTTATCCGCTGTGAAAAGACTGTCAAAATCTTTATCATTTAACCCATGTGGATGTTCGCTTTCAGGTTGAAGCGTCATAAGATCTACAATGTTAATCACACGAATTTTCAGTTCAGTAAAATGCTCTCCAAGAATTTGAACGGCAGCAATTGTTTCTAACGTTGGCACATCGCCTGCGCATGCCATCACCACATCGGGTTCATTACCTTCGTCATTACTTGCCCATTCCCAGATACCTAATCCAGCAGTGCAATGTTTAATGGCAGCATCCATATCTAACCATTGCATTTCAGGTTGTTTACCTGCTACAATAACATTAACATAATCGCGACTTCGTAAGCAATGATCTGTTACAGATAGCAATGTATTAGCATCAGGAGGAAGATAGATGCGAATTATATCCGCAGTTTTATTAGCCACAAGATCAAGAAACCCAGGATCCTGATGACTGTTGCCATTATGATCTTGCCGCCATACATGCGATGTAAGCAAGTAATTTAATGAAGCAATTGGTTGCCGCCAGGGTATATTACGTGAGACCTGCAGCCATTTGGCGTGTTGATTAAACATCGAATCAACAATATGAATGAATGCCTCGTAGCATGAAAACAAACCATGCCTTCCAGTAAGTAAATATCCTTCGAGCCAGCCCTGGCATAAATGTTCGCTCAATACTTCCATTACCCGGCCATCCGCTGAAATATGATCATCGCTTTTCAAAATCTCAGCCGTGGAAGTACGTTCTGTTATATCAAATAATTTAGTCAGGCGGTTAGATGATGTTTCATCAGGCCCGAATATTCTAAAGTTTCTGCTCTCCCAATTCAGCTTCATTGCATCTCTTACAAATGCACCCATAGTGACCGTTGCTTCAGCTTCAATTGTACCTGGCTGTAGAACCTCAATAGCATATTTTCTGAAATCAGGCATTTTTAAATCACAAAGGAGAAGTCCTCCATTTGCATGTGGATTAGCGCCCATACGCTTCGTACCTTGTGGCGCAAGCTCAGTTAACTCAGAAAGTAATTTCCCGTTTTCATCAAAAAGCTCTTCGGGTTTATAACTTTTCAACCATTCCTCAAGCTGCTGCACATGCTCTGGCTTTTTCGCCAATTCAGCTAGCGGCACTTGGTGAGAACGCCATGTTCCTTCAACTTGCAGATCATCAACTATTGCAGGTCCAGTCCAACCTTTTGGTGTACGGAAAATAATCATCGGCCATTGCGGTCGTTTTGTAAATCCATTCGTGCGTGCCTCATTTTGGATTTGTTTAATTTCATCAATTACCCTATCCAAAGTTTTTGCAAGCAATTGATGCACTTCTTCAGGCACATCTCCTTCAACGAAATAAGGCTTATAGCCATACCCCAGGAAGAGCTGTTCCAATTCTTCCTTTGGAATTCTTGCCAGCACAGTTGGATTGGCAATTTTATAACCATTGAGATGTAGGATAGGAAGGACAGCTCCATCGTGCACAGGATTTAAAAATTTATTGGAATGCCAACTGGCAGCAAGGGCAGCTGTCTCAGCCTCCCCATCTCCCACAACACAAGCTGCGAGTAAATTAGGATTGTCAAAAACAGCACCGTAAGCATGCACCAATGAATAACCCAGTTCCCCACCCTCGTTAATGGAACCAGGTGTCTCTGGCGCAACGTGGCTGGGAATACCACCCGGAAAGGAAAACTGTTTGAATAGTTTTTTCAAACCCTGTTCATCCTCCGAAATGTTTGGATAATTTCGCTGTAAGTTCCTTCGAGGTAGGTGTTAGCTACCAATCCTGGTCCGCCATGTCCGGGACCAGTAATATAAATTACATCGAGATCATATTTTTTTATGATTCGGTTGAGATGAACATAGATAAAGTTCAACCCAGGTGTAGTGCCCCAATGCCCTAACAGCCGTGGCTTTATATGTTCCAGTGTCAATGGTTTTTTAAGAAGGGGATTATCATAAAGATAAATTTGACCAACAGACAAATAATTTGCTGCACGCCAATAAGCATTCATCTTTTGAAGTAATGAAGGCGACAATGTTTCAGCTTCTATGCTGATAGTTTCCGATGTCATAATGTTTAATTTTTAATGTTGTAATTCATAACAGAGCAGACCAATCTTGCTATCATTAATTGCTCATTAGTTTGAATGACCCGAACACATACTTTGCTTTTATCTGTAGAAATAATTTGTTCATTCTTTGCATTTCTTTTTTTATCTATGTCAATTCCTAAAAATTGAAGTCCACTACATATCCGGTTACGAACCTCCGGAGCATGCTCACCGATTCCCCCTGAAAATATTAAGGTGTCTATACCTCCGAGCACCGCAGCATAAGAACCAATCCATTTTTTGGTTTGATAACAAAATAGTTCAATGGCTTCTTCAGCACGGTTGTCACTAACTTTATTTTTAATTAATTCTCTCATATCTGAACTTGT
>JANODK010000060.1:0-3773 GCA_031412655.1 Chryseolinea sp. | reverse complement strand
GTCTAACAAATTCGCTTTTTCCTGAACCGGGTTCCCCGAGTATTACAAGCGGTCCAGGTAGCAAAAGGAATTCAGTCTCAAGAAATTCTTGTTCCTTGTCATTAATTGTTACCGCCAAGCGTCTACTAATATAGTTGTCCTGAGATTCCATCAACCTATCTATTTAATACTGCCATCGTTGAGCCCTGAAAGGTATTCAGCAAAGCCAATTGTTGTTACTTTAAGTTAGCAGTCAAAATATTCCTAGAAAAACAATTCTCAATCTTTTGATGTATAATAAAGTCAAAATGCCAATTAAAAAGACATAATATCAGAGTGATCGTCTGTCTGGTGGATATTAGGCATAAATAGAATTGCTGGCAAATGTTCGCCAGTTGCTAATATCAAATTACACGTGACTCCGCCATGTTGCGGGTTCTCTAATATTTCGTTAATTAAAGCTATCAATTTTTGCACTTCAGCTGGGGACAGGTCTTGCCCAACATTTTCAAAGTAAAGTGTTTCAACATGCGCGCCATTTGGCTCAACTACAATAGGTTTACCAATATGCGTCGCATGAATAAAGAGAAACACCTTTTCAGGTGTGACAAATCTCAACATAATTCGATATATAGGCAAAATTCGTATTCCGCGATTCTCAATTGTCACCAGCCTTTCGATTGAATGAACTGACTCACCTTGGTATGTAGAACCTGCCACAGTAAATTTGTTTAAGTTAATTGACACTTCTGCCATTCTATCTACCAAAATAGTGTTACGCTCAATATACATTCTATCCAAATCTCCCTTGCTTGCAACTACTTTTCCAGATCCGCTTCTTAGAAAAATCTCATTACTAAATTCTTTTCCGTTCTTATCTTGATACTTTAGAATTACATGAGGTTTATCAGTCGAAGGAAACAAATGAACAACAGAAAGCCGTTTGCCATTCACTTCAACGTAGTCAACATCAAAACGAAAAGGCTTATCAATATTAGTATCAACAATATCACGAATTGAGGATTGGTCTTTAAATCCCGAATCTTCAATTTTGGTATCAAAAAGTTCTTTTGTTTTATCATCGATCCCGATCACTATAAAACCGTCATCTCCGCCATAAGAATTAATTACGGCTGTAGAATCTCGAAAGAACTCACTCTTTTCTTTTACATCTTTCAGATTATACCATTGCCTTTTAAATTCGAACTTGTTTGTTTCCAATTTTTCAATTGCGATAAATTGAATAAACTTAGCTATTACATCACGTTTTAAATCATCACTCATACCGTTAATAGTGTTAACAATATAAATATCGAATAATTAAATCTTTCCCACTAATTCAATTTCTTATATCTAATCCTTAGAAAATCTTCTTTTCGCTAGGTAATTAAATACTTAGCTTGAATAGTACAGACTTTGAACGGACAGATTTTCCTAAGCAGGAATTGAAACGGTAACAGCCTGAGTGGAAACTATTAACTGATCGAAAAGGTCATTAGTAAACCTGGAAATGTTATCCAAAACAATTTCAACAAAATTCTCAATTTCCAGTTCTGCGCTCGATGGTATAAATTGCTTTTGATCAAAGTTGGTAATCACACAATTTCCCGAAGCAGTAGATGTGTTTTGGGAATACCCATGAATAAAAGAATTTCGCAAAATATTGATTGTGCTTAGGTACTTGTCGAAGAACAGGGTATGATTATCTATGCAGTGATAAAAAGGATCCTGTTGTCTGTAGCCCAGCTTAACCAAGTTTTTTAAAAAATCAAGATAAGTCGCCATGGGCGTGTTAAGAGGTTTAGTAGCTGACTTGTGAAGGATCACCTTTTTAACTAAAATTTCCTTCAAGAAGACTAAGTTTTCCAAAATAGACGCAATAGCAAGAATGAATGTCTGAAAATTCGAATTTATAAGTTCTAAATATGCTAACCTGTCGTTGGCCTCAAAACTTTGCCCAACTATTAAAGTTGCGTAGCTGAATTCACCATTTACGAGAAAAGGAAGGTTGGTGGCATTTCCAGTAACTATGCTATTGTCAATGGTCCTAAAATATAAAAAATTAATCATCTGGCACTTCCTGATTCTAGTTTCAATGGAATCCAGCAATACCCTCAGCTCATTCGAATCTATCTTGTAGTCCTTGTGAAAAACATCATTAAGACCGTTTATAAGATTTGCAATTATCTTTTGGTCAACTCCACTCACAAGCTGACTTTTTTTTGTATGCAAATCGATGAGGCTTTCTTTAACTAGAATTACCATATTTCAGTATCCCTATCGCTGGATCGGCGAATGTCTTCAGTAATTGATTTGTTTACCTGTTCAAGAAATCCTATTGCATCAATGTCCCCGCTAATCCTTTTGATAGAATCTTGAATTAACTGTTGTAATGCTAAGTCAGCAGGAAAAGGCTCTCCCACCGCACCTGACTTGACACCAATGGACGTAATCGCAATAAAACATTTGGACTTAAGTTTCTTAATGAAATCATCATCCGTTCCCATTAAGATTCTTCCCTTTTTAAGTATTTCTAAAATCAATTCAATAAATTCTGGATTCTTATCTTCAAATTCGTTCAACGCGTCTACCAGCTTCAAGAATTTTTCTTTCCCGATATTGTCTCTATTAATTAACGACCTGAAACTAGTCATTAATGCAGGAGTCAAATATTTTGCTGGTTGAAAAAACTCCATTAGATCTTTGGCATAGTATTCTTCCATCTTCACTGTATCTACGCCTATGTACCATTCGACCACACGCATAAATATTAAATCCTTTACAGAGTCATCTAACCCATTCAAGATGCCCATATTTTCATGTCCTGGTGGCACGAATTCATACCCCGAATAATTCTTTCCGTCAGCAATGGATTGTTTCTTAAATTCAAATCGCTTAAGGAAATACTCAAAGACATCATCAAATCCATCTTTAAGCAAGATCGAGTTTAATGATCTTTGCACTTCATAGCTGATCCAAAACCTGACAGTGTAGTTCAGTATCAATTCTTTCCCGACGTCGTAGTGCTTTTCACCCTTATCAAAAAAGAAAAGCAAAAAATGGTCAGCCTCTTGCTGGTGACAACTTTTTAAAAATTCAACAATTAATTCCTTTCCCAGCGGTTTATCAAACTCAAATACCGTGATAAGTGAATTGGATAGATAATATCCCAATCCTATTTCATTGCTTCTTTTATCAAATATTCTCTTGATGATCTGAACGTCTTTTCTATCAATTACTAAATTGTCCGGAGAAATGTAAATGTGAAGAATTACATTAAATGCACTTGTGCTGCCCTCACTTTCTAATTCAGAAACTTTTTGCCAAAAAAAATCGGTATCTCCAAACTTTCTTGCAGAGTAAATAAAATAGGATCCAAATTTAAAAATACATTCCCGGTCTTTCAGCCAAAGCACTTCGTATACTGCTTTGGATTTAACTGGAAATTGATCATAAATTACCTGGAGAAAAGTCCAAAAAAAATGAGGAAGTCGAGGGACTGACTTTACAACGTGGATGATAGCATCACTTATTTCATCGATTGAAGAATCTTCAATCAAAGGCTTTGCACTTTCCACTATCTTTGTACGGGCCAAATTCTGGTTAAAGCTAAGTTCCAATTCAGCATTTGTTAATAGCTGCAGAATTTTCTCTGATAAACTCACAGGCTTCATTTTCTCCTGAATGGCAGAAATCTGGTTTACAAACTGCTCATCTATCTGCCACTTTCTATACCAAAAAAGTTTACTTAACACTTCCTGCTTAAGTCTGAGGGAGAAAGAATCCGAAAACCG
>JANODK010000059.1:0-5878 GCA_031412655.1 Chryseolinea sp. | reverse complement strand
GCACCATCAACAGTTGACACATCACTTGGTGAAATTTTATATCCTGATTTTGGTGGAGCCACTCTGTAAATTCTTCCGCGATCAAGATCGCCAACCTGATGTCCTCCGACACCTGGGTCATACCAATCGGCAACGAAGAGTGAGCCATCAGGAGCCACAGCTACATCAATCGGGCGGAACCATTGATCTTTTTGTCCTTCTAAAATATTAACAATGGTTGCCTTATAGCCAGCACCATCATTTTCTACCGGATAAGAGCGTACAACGTTATGCCCCGGCTCAGCGTGGATCATTTGTCCTTGGAATATTTCTGGCAAGAGTGAACCTTCATATACTGTAATACCAGCAGGAGATCCAGAACCGGTTTGTAAAATATTCGGCACAACTCCCGGATCATTCAAATGCCAATGACGAAACGGAATTTCTTTTTCCATATTCGTTCTGCGCGTGCCCCAGCTTGCTCCCGTCATCTCATCGCGATAGCCATAATTTCCATACTCCATTACATAGTTGATGCGTGTGCCTTTGTTTCCGTCATCATCGTTATCGGATTGCCAGAGTGTTCCAAAAGGATCAACGGCTACTTCAAAATTATTTCTGAAATTATTGCCGAGTACTTCTACGTTTGAACCATCTACATTCGATCGCATCACCATGCCTTCGCGGAATGGTTTTCCGTTCGTAACCACTTTATGCCCATGAACATCAACAACGGTATCGCCTGCTGCAGTGAGAAGTGATTTACCTTCATTACCGAAATTAAAATACAATCGTCCATCTGGACCGAATACAAAAGTGTGCATACCATGATCGTGCTGTTCGCCATGAAGACCTTTAAAGAAAATTTCTTTTGAATCGGGAACGTCATCTCCGTTTGCGTCCGTAAACACAAATACATTCGGACTGCACGATACAATTACCTTATCACCAAGAAGCGAAATACCCAAGGCTGAATTCACATCCGTTCCCTGATAAAACACTGTGCTCTTGTCTGCTTTGCCATCGCCATCTGTATCTTCCAGAATCATGATGCGATCACCTTCTTTCTTCTCGGGATTTTTAGCATTAATCCGATTGCGATAGTTGTACGCTTCGCATACCCAAACACGTCCGCGCTCATCAATGGCAATGTTTGTAGGGTTCGTGAACATCGGCTCTGAAGCAAACAGTGTTACTTCAAGTCCATCGTAAACTTTTAGATCGGCAAGTGAATGTTCTGGTGAGTGCTCATCAGTTGATGCTTCTTTAGAACAAGAAATGAATATGCTGATTAGAACAACTGCAAGAGTTGCCTGACGAAAATAGGTTGACATAATCTGGTATTAAGAAGGAAAGGTACGCAAGCATTGCCTTATTGTCAATCCTACTATATCCTACTGATCCTTTTTCTCCTTCGTCAAATCAGAAATCAAACTATTGAAAATGGACATGATGAGACTGAATGCCAATGCCCACCAGAATCCATCCACTGAAAAACCATCAACAAAATAATCCACCATCAAAATAATAATGGCGTTGATGGCCAGTAAGAATAATCCCAATGTGAAGATCGTGATGGGAATGGTGAGGATAATGAGAATCGGTTTCACAACAACATTGGCAATCGAGATAAGTGCAGCCACCAATAAAGCATAACCGTAATGCTCAACATGAACACCGCGTGAAAGAAGGTAGGACGTTGCAAACACTGCTAAACCAGAAAGGAAAAATCGAACAATGCCATTCATGTTTTTATTATTTAAAATTCGTTTTTGCCACGAACCTGCCTGCCGGTAGGCAGGGACTCAAAGACACTAAGAAGACACAAAGTAAAGCATTAGCCACAACCAAGGTTCTTTTTCAAGTTGCGTTCGGGTAAGCCTCCAAAATCAAATGAGTTGTCTGAAGAATCGGAGGCTGCGGGAGGTACTTGTTGAGGTTGCTTTGTTTTATCCTCTTTTGTTTCCTTCTTTTTCGGTTTTTGTTTTTTCGCCATAATTCAAACTTCAACAAAAATGTAAACATCTTCTAACCCTTTAAATGTGATATAAATCATTGTTTGGGTGCTGAACCGACTCTATATTTGCCTTGTTTAAAATTAATCTAAATAAGTTTGTGATGAGCGGAGGCGCAAAGAATGTTGCTCAAATGCTGCCGGGAGAAGTGGCAATCGTCTCCGGATTTAGCGATGAGTACTTGTCTGTAAAGCTCATGGAAATGGGTTGCCTTCCCGGTTCTGCCGTTCGGTTCAATTTCACAGCACCCTTTGGTGACCCGGTTTGTATCAGCGTTTCAGGCTATGAATTATCGCTGCGCCTGGAAGAAGCGGCCACCATTTCAATTCTCAATTAATGGCAGTTACACATCGGCCAAAAATTGCCCTCCTCGGAAACCCCAATTCGGGTAAGTCGTCTTTGTTCAATCACCTTACAGGATTAAATCAAAAGATTGGAAATTTTCCTGGAGTAACGGTTGAAAAAAAATCAGGCTTTTGTTCATTACCCGATGGATCTACTGCAGAGATCATCGACTTGCCTGGCATTTATAGTATTTATCCTCGGAGCCTTGATGAACAAATTGTAGCCGAGGTATTGCTCGATCATCATTCACCATCAACGCCCGAAAAGATTGTTGTAATTGCTGATGCCACAAACTTGAAACGAGGCTTCTTGTTGCTCACGCAGATTATTGATCTTGGCCTCCCTACCATACTTGCGCTTAACATGATGGACCTGGTTGCGAAAGCCGGCATCAGTTATGATTTCATTTCGCTCTCTAAAAAATTAGGCGTTCCAGTTGTTCCGATAAATGCCCGCAATGGTGTTGGCCTAGACGCGCTGAAAGAATTACTTGTCAAGCCTCTCTCTGCTCCTACCAAACCCGTCTTCACCATTTGGAAAGAAGCAGAAGCTCCTATAAAAGAACTTCGGTCAGGCCTTGGTCTGGATAATGATTATGAAGCGTATCAATTTCTAGAACAGCCCAGATCACTTACGTTTTTATCTGCGGAAAAAAAGAACATTGTGGATTCTATACGATCCACATATGAATTTTCCCCAGGAAAGTTTCAAGGCGCGGAAACCATATTGCGCTATGGTTTCATTCAGGATTTGCTCAATAGTGTAACACTAAAAAACACAGACAACTCCTGGAAAAAATACTCCAGTCAGCTCGATAAAGTTTTAACACATAAAATCGGAGGCTACCTTATTTTCTTTGGAATTCTTTTTCTGATTTTTCAATCCATTTTTGCGTGGGCCGAAGTGCCGATGGATTTAATTGACACATCATTTGCCCAGCTCAGCTCTTGGTTATCATCTGCTTTGCCCGATGGCCCCCTCACTCGATTAGTCACCGAAGGATTAATCCCCGGCATTGGAGGTATTCTGATTTTCGTTCCACAGATTGCTATTCTTTTTGCATTCATTTCCATTCTTGAAGAATCCGGCTACATGGCACGTGTTGTTTTCCTGATGGATAAAGTGATGCGCAAATTTGGATTGAACGGAAAAAGCGTTGTGCCGCTTATGTCGGGCGTGGCGTGCGCGATACCGGCTATCATGGCCACACGAACAATTGATAACTGGAAAGAACGCATCATCACTATAATGGTGACACCCTTGATGAGTTGCTCTGCAAGATTACCAGTATTCACCATTCTCATTGCGCTCATTGTTCCTGATCAAAAAGCGCTTGGTTTTTTCAGCTTGCAAGGCCTTGCGCTAATGGGATTGTATCTACTTGGCTTTGTGGCGGCTCTTGGTTCCGCATGGGTAATGAACCTCCTCATTCGTGTGAAAGAAAGAAGTTTCCTGATCATGGAACTGCCTACCTATCGCGTGCCTAAATGGTCGAATGTTGGCTTCACAATTTTAGAGAAAACAAAAGCTTTTGTTTGGGAGGCGGGTAAGGTCATTCTCGCCATCTCTGTTATTCTTTGGGTGCTGGCAAGTTACGGTCCGGGTGATTCGCTCAGCAAGGCGCAAGAAGCAGTACAGGAAGAATCTAAAAATCTTCGATTAACAGAGCAAGGCTTTAAAGATCGTGTGGCTGCATACAAGCTTGAACATTCCTATGCCGGTATTATCGGCAAAGGCATTGAACCTGTTATTAGACCACTCGGTTTTGATTGGAAGATTGGCATTGCACTGATTACATCATTCGCAGCACGCGAAGTTTTTGTTGGAACGATGGCCACCATCTATAGCATTGGAAGTGTAAACGAAGACGATGCCGCGACAATTAAAGAACGCATGAGTAAAGAAATTAATCCAGAAACAGGTGGGCCACGCTTTACGCCAGCAGTTGGATTTTCTTTGCTTGTATTTTACACGTTCGCCATGCAGTGCATGAGTACAATTGCCGTTGTATATCGCGAAACAAAAGGTTGGAAGTGGCCCATGATTCAACTCGTCTACATGACAGCTCTCGCCTACCTATCTGCTTTTGCTGTCTTCCAGATTCTTTCTTAAGGGTAGACCGTTAGCAAGAAGAATACTTATCTTTAAGTTCATTCCACTTCGTTATGAACAAAAATTATCAACTCGGCTTATTGTATTTAGTGCATCTTTTGGTGAGTGCCGATGGTGTTGTAGATGAAAAGGAAATGGCCGCGCTTCAAAAAATTAGGGAGCATGCAAAAGTGAATGACTCTACTTTTCGTGAGTTTGAGTTAACCGTCAAAGAGAAAAAAGAACGGGATATTTATCAGACTGGAATTGATATGATCAATCAATGCACCGATAAAGAGAAATCGGATGCTTTTGTTATTCTATATAAACTATCGGAGGTAGATGGAAGAGTTCACTTTAAAGAGGTAAGACTGTTGTTATATTCCATCAAAATGGCCGGCATTGAATTCGATGATGTCGTGAATCTGGCTAAAGCTACCACTTCATTCTTCTAAGCATTTCCAACATAGTTCTTCTTGTTACCTGTACAATTTCTCTAGCCAGCTTCATAGCATTCAGTTTCGTGCTTGTAGCCTTCAATAAAAAACCGAAATTGCGTACTCAAAATCGTTCACTTTGAATTCATCCTTTCACCATCATTTTAAACTCGGCATATTAGGCGGAGGTCAGCTTGGCCGTATGCTGATTCAATCGGGTATCGATTTTAACATACCCTTTCGAGTTCTCGACCCGGATGCACACGCACCTTGCTCTACCTTATGTGAATTCCATCACGGCAAGCTTACTGATTTTGATACGGTAATGAAATTTGGTGCCGGTTGCGATATCATTACGATTGAAATCGAAAATGTAAATACCGATGCGCTGAAAGAACTGGTAAAGCAAGGAAAGAGAGTTTTTCCACAACCCGAAGTCATTGAGCTCATTCAGGATAAACGCACTCAAAAGATTTTCTTCCGCGATAGCGGAATACCTACCGCTGATTTTATTCTGGTTGAAAATGCTGCCGATGTAAAACGTAATATCAATTTCTTCCCCGCTGTAAACAAACTCGGTCGCGAAGGATATGATGGTCGTGGTGTTCAAATACTACAAACAGAAGCGGATGCTGATAAAGCTTTTGATGCTCCCGGAATTCTTGAAAAGCGAATTGATTTCGAAAAAGAAATTGCCGTAATCGTATCCCGAAATTCAAATGGTGAAGTAAAAACTTTCCCATCCGTTGAAATGGTTTTTCATCCGATTCAAAATCTGGTTGAATACCTTTTTGCACCTGCAGACCTCCCTCAGAATATTTTAGAAGAAGCAGACCGAATTGCCCGCAAGATCATTCACGATTTAGATATGGTTGGAATTTTGGCCGTTGAAATGTTTGTGACAAAAGATGGTAGAATACTGGTGAATGAAATTGCTCCTCGCCCTCATAACAGCGGACATCAAACCATCGAAGCAAACATTACCTCTCAATATGAACAGCATTTACGCTC
>JANODK010000058.1:0-25905 GCA_031412655.1 Chryseolinea sp. | reverse complement strand
ATCGTGAAGATCAGACATGAAGATTTATTTTAAGTTTTTGCGCGTATCGCAGCACTACTTCTTTTGTAATGATGGATTCAGGTAGAATGTGTAGGAGGAATTTACCTCACAACAGATGCTGGAAGAAAAATTATAGATGCTGTTTCTTCGTGGTGGGTAAATATACACGGCCATAGTAATCCATTCATTGCAGACGCTATTGCGGCTCAAGCTAAAAAATTAGAACATGTAATCTTTGCGGGCTTTACACATGAGCCAGCTATTACCTTAGCGAAAAATCTGATTTCAATCTTACCCACTAACCAAGCGAAAATTTTCTTCTCAGATAATGGAAGTACTGCTGTTGAAGTCGGGTTAAAGATGGCCTATCAGTTCTGGTATAATCAAGGTATCGAAAAGAAAAAGATAGTTGCCATTGACGGAAGCTATCATGGAGATACAATGGGTGCGATGTCTGTTGGAGAACGTAGTCCTTTTACCAATGCATTTTCTCCATTATTGTTTGATGTCGAGTTCATTGATTTTCCTTCGGCTGATAAAGAAGATTATGTAGTGGAGCAATTCAAAGATATTGCTCGTCAAAAAAAAGTAGGTGTATTTATTTTCGAACCACTTGTACAAGGAGCTGCTGGAATGAGAATGTATTCGCCTGCCGTTCTCGATCGTCTCATTCAAGTTGCACATGAAAACAATATCATTTGTGTAGCCGATGAAGTCTTCACTGGTTTTGGACGAACTGGAAAACTATTTGCTTCTCATTATTTAAAGAATCAACCTGATATTATTGCCGTCTCAAAAGGTATAACCGGTGGAACAATGGCACTTGGTGTGACTAGTTGTTCGGATAAAATTGTAAAAGCATTTGAATCAGCTGACGTGCTCAAGACATTTTTCCACGGTCATTCCTATACGGCAAATCCTATTGCTTGTGCTGCCGCCAATGCAAGTTTTACTTTACTCATGCGCGATGATTGTCAACAAAACATCAAACGCATTTCAAGTCAGCATGAAAGTTTCAAACAAAAAATCAAAAATCATAAAGCAGTTAAAGAAGTAAGAAATATCGGAACCATTATAGCCATTGAACTTGTAAGCCAGGGAGGAACTTCTTACTTCAATGAAATCAGAAAAAAAATTTATCCGTTCTTCCTGGAACGAAACATCTTGCTAAGACCTTTGGGAAATGTAATTTATATTCTTCCTCCGTATGTAATTAAAGAAAAGGAATTGGAGGAAGTGTACGGTTGTATTGAAATGTTCTTAGCGTCTCTGTAATCCTGAACGGAAAGATTTTTTTTCATTAAAGTGAATCACTATCGATTCAAAAACATACCCCAATCTGACCCATACACGCGAAGCAAAGCGCATCTACTAATCCGGACGCATTTGTGCGTTACTGAACACCTGGCTAATCAGGATATGCCTTTCAGTTGCTCTCAGCAACGAATTGTGTCTGGCATATTTATTGGCAACTGGTGTGTTGAAAGTTTTAAAAGTCCTCAAAACCAATCCTATGTTCAAGAATCATCTCCTTATCACTTTCCGTAGCATGATGAAGAACAAGTTCTTTATCATCACCAATGTTATCGGAATGGGTGTTGCCATTGCCTGCTGCATTGTCGGATACTTTGCCCATGAATACGACTCTACCTATGATGCCATCCATAAAAACATAAACCAAATTTATAGAGTGAGCGTCATTCGCGAATTTGAAAATGACGAAAAGAAAGTTGCCTTTGTTCCTTTTCCCTTAGGAGAAGTGGTGAACAAAACCTTTCAAGATGTTAACCAATCAACGCGATACTTCCACTCCTACTCTAACTTCAAACGGGAGAATGATGTTTTCTCATCAAACCTCTCGTACGTAGACCCCGCGTTCTTCCAGATGTTCTCCTTTGATTTTATTTCTGGAAATCCTTCCGATCTAAAAGATAAGTCCAGTGTATTTATCAGTGAAACAGTAGCCATCCGTTTGTTTCGCACACCTGCCGAAGCCAATGGAAAAACAATAACTCAGGTGTATGGAAATGAATTGAAGGAAGTTAAAATTGCCGGAGTTTACAAAGACCCACCAATGAATTCGAGCTTTTATAAGCACAATGGGTCTGCCTACATGAATTTTGAAAACTATAAAGATGAACACAAAGATATTCGGGAAGATGATTGGAGAAATGTTAATACGTTATTTGTTCAGCTCAATAGTGCTAACCAAATAAAAAGTATCGATCAGCAGCTTAAGCCTTATATTGAAAACAACAATAAAGTGCGAGAAGATTTTCAGATCAAGAAGTTTGTTCTCGATCCACTAACCATCATGGCGCGTCAGGATCGGGCACAACAAGTTGATGCTTCAACGTGGGTTGCTGCTCCTCCTTCCGCCATTATTGGCTCGATGGTTATGGGAATTTTGATTCTTTTAATCGCTTGTTTCAATTTGACCAATACAGCCATCGCTATTTCGTCCAGAAGACTTAAAGAAATTGGCATTCGAAAAGTAATGGGCAGTATGCGCAAGCAATTGATCATTCAATTCATTGGCGAAACCATGTTCGTTTGTTTTCTTTCGCTGGTTGTTGGCTTGGGTATAGCCGATCTTTTAGTTAGCGGTTGGAATTCGATGTGGGAGTACATGCAATTAACGCCACACTACCTTGATAATCCTACGTTTCTATTTTTTCTTATAGGTGTTTTAGTATTTACCGGGATATTGGCAGGAAGTTATCCTGCATTTTACATCAGTAAGTTTGAACCCATTGGCATTTTAAAAGGAAAGCTAAAGTTTGGGGGCACAAATTATTTTACCCGAACGCTTTTAGGTTTGCAATTTGCCATCTCCCTGATCGCGATCGTAAGTGCCATTGGCTTTATTCAAAATGCAAAATACCAACGAGAATATGATCTCGGATTTGATATTCATGGTACTTTAATTACGTGGTTTGAAAATCCGCAAGAGTTCGATACATATCGCAATGCCTTACAATCCAATCCGGATGTTCTCTCTATGGCAGGCGCGAAAAGTGGAGTATTCTCCAACCGAGAGCATCAACCCGTAAAACATGGAACACTACAATCTGAAGTTGACATTATTGATGTAGGTGACAATTACCTTCATACCATGGATCTCAAGCTTGTTGCAGGCCGTGATTTCGAGAAAGACTCTAAGACCGATCAAAAAGAATCGATCATTATAACCGAAAAAATGGCGAAGCTTTTCAACTTTAAAAATCCCATTGGAAAAGAGTTGATTTGGAAAGATACTGTGAAGTATTATGTTGTTGGTGTTGTAAAAGATGTCTACACCACAGGACTATGGAGAGAACTGGAGCCGATGATGATTCGGTATGTGCTGCCCGATCAATACACTCAGATTGCGGTGAGTGCAAAAGCTGAAAATGTTGCTGCTGTCAATACCTACATGACCAAACAATGGAATACACTATTTCCCACCCGACTATACAATGGACAGATGCTTGCCTTGCAAAAGCAGGAGATGATTGAAGTAAATGTTAACATCATGTATATGTATGTGTTTTTGGGCGCAATTGCCATGATGTTATCGGTGACGGGCTTGTACACCTTAGTGTCGCTGAATATTATAAAACGAATGAAGGAAATAGGAGTGAGAAAAGTTCTGGGAGCATCGGTCGTCAATATTACCCGAATCGTCAATACAGAATTTGTTATCATTCTGACCATCGCTTCCGGATTAGGATCGTGGGCCAGTTACAGTATGAACAATGGTTTAATGAGTAGCATCTGGAAATACTATCAGGGTGTTAGCATTTCGACTTTCGCTATTGCCATAGGATTGATGTTCTTCATTTCATTCCTTACAATAGGATTCAAAATATTTAGCGTTGCCAACATGAATCCGGTTAAGTCGCTGAGAGATGAGTAACAGGCGAAGTGTTCTTATGGGTTTGCTTTTAGATTAAAGAATCCTCCTTCATTAATTTTTGTGACTAACGTCATTGCGAGGAAGCTTTTTAGCGAGACGCTAAAAAGTGCTGACGAAGCAATCTCCTACCTAAAACGTGCGCACTTCGTAGCCGGGGGATTGCTTCACGCCATCACACGAATCCATCGCTTCAGTTCGCAATGACGGAACTTTAAGCTTCCGGCTTCACAGAAGTCTCCAGCCAGGATGAAGTAACTTCATTCAACACTTTTACTTTGTGATTAAAGTCACCGGATATTTTCTCACGGATGCGTTGCATATTATTAAGCAACTCATTGGTATCATCCGGTAAAGCCTCCTCCAAATATTCGCGAATGCGTTTTGCGATTGTTGGTGATTTACCATTTGTAGATACACCAATTTTTAAATTACCTCTTGTTACAACCGATCCTAAATAAAAATCACAGAGATCCGGAGTATCGGCTACATTAATAAGCAATCTTCTGCTGCGTGCAAATTTGCGAATGGACTCATGCAAGCTTCTGTTATCTGTTGCAAGCAGCACAAGATCTTTATCCCACAAATCCCACAATTTAAAATTGCGTTCATACAATTTTACTTGTGGATATTCAATCGCCAATTGCCAAATTGCTTTCTGAATGTTTCGGCCAACCAATGTCACTTTTGCTGTTGGGCTATTCTTCAACACTGCGCTTAATTTCTCTAGTCCCACGTTGCCACCACCAACGATGAGCATTTCGAGTGATTCAAGTTTTAAAAAAACCGGGAAGAGATTATTGCGATCCATGTCGTTTACTATTATTCGACTACTACTTTAATTTTCTATTGTTTCTACCAGCACAGTATGAAGTTGTTTTGCATACCGCACTACTTCACCCACCACAATCACGGCTGGCGCACCAATGCTTTCTTGCTTTGCCAAGGCTACAATATTATTGACTGTGCCCACCACACTTCGTTGATTGGGCAACGTTCCATTTTGAATCACAGCTACAGGTAATTCTCCTTTTCCAAAGGCTTCAAACTGCTCCATTATTTCCTGAATCTTATGAAGCCCCATCAAAATTACAATCGTTGCACTTGACTGTGCCGCTAACACTAAGTCCGAAGATATTTCTCCATTCTTTGTTGTTCCTGTCACAACCCAAAAACTTTCGCTCACTCCCCTTGCTGTAATTGGAATTTGAATGCTTGCCGGAACCGCCAATGAGCTACTGATGCCCGGAACAAATTGTACTTGTATACCATGCAATGCAGCAAAATCTATTTCTTCTGATCCACGACCAAACACAAATGGATCTCCACCTTTCAATCGAACAACATGTCCATAGAGGTAAGCAAACTCAACAATAAGTTCATTGATTTCATCTTGCGAATGTGAGTGCTGCCTGGCACGTTTCCCAACCGATAAAGTAGGAACGCCCTTCGGTATCATTTTCAAAATTTCATCCGACACCAAAGCATCATACAAAACAATATCAGCCGCTTCAATGGCTTTGATTGCTTTCAGTGTAATCAATTCCGGATCACCAGGACCCGCACCTACTAAGGTAAGTTTAGGTTCTTTGTTCGAGGTAAAGATGGATGGTATCATTGTGCTACAATTTCTTTTTCAGTTGAGCGATGTGCTTTTGCGTTCTCTACAAAATCAGTAGCGTCTTTTAAAAACAGCGAAGCAAATTCGAATGATGGTTCGTTCTTGTTGATGCGCAAAATATGTTCTCTAAAATCAGATGAGAAAGTAAATGCTCCTGAATCAACAATCTCACGTTGGAAATCATTGATTACCTGATGTTGTGTACTAGGTCTTACATCTTTCAATAGCAACATTGCTTTTGCTGTGTTAATAAAAGTGGTGTAGCTCTGATAAATTGAATCAGCATACTGCTCTTTCTCCAATGCTTCTTTTGCCCACGTCAATTTTTCGTCAGACTCATACAACAAAGTAGAGATCAAATCAATCATTACTCCCGCACATTCACCCACTGCGGTGAACAAAATAAATTTATGTTCTTCTCCCCAATCAATATAATCTTCCGGAACGACTGTAGTAAGATCACCCAATGGTTTAAGTATTTGATAAAAGTGGTTTCTGCCAATGCGTTTGAAATAATCGTGATAATATTCACCCTCCGTTGCATTCACTTCATAGTCAGTCAACAAAACGCGAAGAGCTTGCGGTCCGCGCTTGCTTGGTAACTTTATGATCTTATCTGAAATAATACCTTCACCATTTTTCAACTTACCTCCCCCCAACAACACAACGAGCGCTGGTAATACATTACCCTGTTTATCTTTTATTGTGCTTCCGTGCAAACCAATACTGGCAAGACCATGTTGCCCACAGGAGTTCGGGCATCCGCTAATTTTTATTTTGATATCGCTGTTATAAATCATATCTGGATATTCCTCTATAACGACTTTCTCTAATGCCAAAGAAATACCTGTGCTACTGGAAATTCCTAATGCACACGATTCAGTTCCAGGGCAAGCTGTAATATCTGAAACACTATCGAAGCCTGGTTCGGCTAATGCCAATTTATCCAATGCAACATATAAATGCCTCAACGCTTCAGGACGGACAAAGCGAAGTAAATATCCTTGGTTGATCGTAACCCGCATTTCGTTTGCTGCATACGCATCCACAATATCAGCGAAGGTATGCGTAAGCTTAGACGACATATTGCCCAGCGGAAGCTTTACATACACACCAAAGAATCCTTCCTGCTTTTGATCGATCACATTGGTATCAAGCCAGCGCTGATATTTCTCTTCGTTGATTGTCCCTGCAAACTCTGTTGGAATAACTTCTGGAAGAATAGGATCAGGTAATGCATCAAGATCAATTTTATATTGATGATTCTTTAAGGCAATTCTCTCCTCCTCAACCAATGCCATAAATTTCTCAAGTCCCAGATCAACTATTAAAAATTTAAGACGAGCCTTCATTCTTCTGGTGCGTTCACCATAACGATCGAAAACCCGTAGCACACCTTCAGAAAAAGGAATGATCTGATCTTCTGGTAAAAATTCATAAGCAGTTTCGGCCAGATACGGATTTGCTCCAAGACCTCCACCTAATACTACTTTAAAACCGCGAGCACCATTCTGAATCTTTGGAATAAAACCCAGATCGTGAATGAACGTGTATGCTGTATCATCTTCATTATTTGAGAACGCAATCTTAATCTTACGCCCCATGTCCTGACAGATTGGATTGCGTAAGAAATAACGGAACATTTCATACGCGTAAGGCGATACATCAAACAATTCGTTTGGATCAATACCTGCCGTAGCAGAAGCGGTGATGTTACGAACTGTATTGCCACAAGCTTCACGCGTTGTAATCTCATCTTTCTCCAACTTCGCCCACAACTCCGGAGTCTTATCCAAACTCACAAAATGGATTTGAATATCCTGACGGGTGGTAGTGTGAAGATTGCTGGATGCATACTCTTCGGATATGTCGGCAATTCTGCGAAGCTGCTTTGTTGTAACTCGCCCGAAGGGAAGTTTTATGCGGATCATCTGCACTCCCGACTGACGCTGTCCATAAATCCCGCGTACTAAACGTAGACTTCTGAATTTGTCGCTGTCGATTTTTCCATCGCGAAAAAGTCTGATCTTCTTTTCGAGATCAATGATATCGCGCGCCACAATCGGGTTCTCTAAATCTTCCAGTTCGGTTCTAAAGCTTTGCATAAAAATTTGTTCTCAATGGTGGTTAAAAAAAAAGCCTCCCCTGTTTTGCAGGGAAGGCTCGTTATGTTCTTTTGATTTTATAATCGTTAGAAATCACTACGTATCCAAAGCTCCTGCATCTTGTCTAAGATGTTTATAGCAACAACACATCTTAATGTTGGCCATCATCTTCTTCATACAGGGGTTATTCATTGTCATATTGAGAACGAAAGTAGAGTTTGTAAAATAAAAATCAAATCAATGTTTAAAATAATTTGGAATTAATTCGATTAACAAGTGTTCGTAAAGAAGTGCAAACGATGGATACGAGTTAAGGTTTCACCACTGCGACCACAAGCCTGACCGTGGTTTTAGGAAATCGTGCCAGGCCTCATCCCCAGGGGTCTGACTAAAAAGTCGAGACAGCGTCTGTTTTACTCAGGTACCTATCTGAGTAAGTTCCGGTATACGCTAATCTGAGAGGCTTCATTTTACTTTTTAGTCAGCCCCAGGCTTTACGTGAAATATTTCTATTAAAACATTGAAGCCAATTAAAGTGAT
The DNA here is from genome assembly GCA_031412655.1 of Chryseolinea sp. Lineage (GTDB taxonomy): Bacteria > Bacteroidota > Bacteroidia > Cytophagales > Cyclobacteriaceae > Chryseolinea. The sequence continues at coordinate 17,744 of JANODK010000058.1, read as the reverse complement.
TTGTGAGGTTACATTATTAAACCGTAACATCACAAATATGAACTCCCTGGCTTAGAGACGCTATTTTGTCCTCGCGTTTTGGTATGAACTCTTGTGCTACATATCCCTTAAAGCCGGTTTGCAGAATGGCCTTCATGATGGCTGGATAATTCAATTCCTGTGTTTCATCGATTTCATTTCGGCCAGGAACACCTCCTGTATGATAATGCGAAATGTACTTATTGTATTTACGGATAGTGGCCACTACGTCTCCTTCCATGATCTGCATGTGGTAGATATCGTAGAGTAATTTGAATCTGTCGGATCCTATCTTTTCACACAAAGCAGCTCCCCAAGCAGTATGGTCACACTGATAATCATGGTGATCGACCTTGCTGTTGAGCAATTCCATTGACATGGTCACCTTATACTTCTCTGCAATCGGCATCAAGCGCTTTAAACCGATAGCACAGTTTTCAATTCCTTTTTCGTCATCAAGTCCATTTCTGTTTCCTGAAAAGCAGATGATTTGATTCAGTCCTGCGGCAGCGGCTTTCGGGATGATGTCGGTGTAACTCTTAACAAGCTCATCGTGCAAGGCTGGATTATTAAATCCTTCAACAATACCTTTTCCAGCTCCCCATGGCATAGCAGAAGTCAGGTCATACTTCTTTAATAGAGGCCATTCTTCTGGCCCCGTCAATTCGATTGAAGTCAAGCCAATTTGCTTCGCTGCTTTACACAGGTCTTCCAATGGAATGCTGCTGTAGCACCAACGACAAACGGAATGATTTACTTTTCCTTTTAAGTCACTTTCGAGTACAGCCTCTGCAGCTGAAACACGATGAGAGAGTGCCGTTCCTGCAATAGCGGCCGCTGCCCCTCCAACCATTTTCTTGAGTGCCATTCGTCTGGATGAGTTTTCGTTAGTCCCTTTCATGATTGTGTTATTGTTGTTGTAGTATCTGGTTAATTAAAGATAAGTGTCTGTTTACACTTTAAAGCTATGAGAATTCTACTTAAAAGACAGTTAATAGATTGATTATCCTAAAGCGATCTGAAACCAAATGAAACGAGATTGTCTTCTTTTGCATAGAATTTGGAAATTACCTTGCAAAGGAGCCTCAATTAAGACATCGGTTTAACTATGAAACGGAATTATATCGGCTGGACATTCTTTATCTTTTTCGCACTTTCAATCGGACTTTACCCTCTACTCTATTTCATTCTCGACATGAGCGGTGGATTGCTTTCATCCAAACCCGAAAGTGTTCTTCACAATAAAATCTGGAATACAGCCTTCTACACTCACATTTCCTTCGGTGGATTATCACTTCTTACGGGTTGGTCACAATTCAGCAAATGGTTGCGAAATAAAAATCTAGTAGTTCATCGATGGCTCGGAAAAATCTATGTGATCTCTGTTCTTATGAGTGGCTCAGCTGGCTTATACATCGCGTTTTATGCTACTGGGGGAATTGTATCTTCATTGGGTTTTGGAAGTTTAGCCGTTGCATGGCTTACTACTACCTTCATCGCCTATATCAGTATTCGTCAACTTCAAATTATAAAACACCAACAGTGGATGATTCGCAGTTTTGCACTAGCTTTTGCTGCTGTGATGTTGCGATTGTGGATACCTTCCTTTCAGATTCTTACCAACATGGAATTTGAATCTTCTTATAAAATCATTGCATGGTTGTGTTGGGTACCGAATCTTGTAGTCAGCGAATGGATTGTTAGAAAAGTTAAGATTCAAACTTTATAAAGCAATTTGACCAACTCACAATTTAAAATATATTTGCTAGCCTAAATTGGGGGATTAGCTCAGCTGGCTAGAGCGCTTCCATGGCATGGAAGAGGTCATCGGTTCGACTCCGATATTCTCCACAAAGAGTCTGCATAATGCGGACACTTTTGCATTACAAGAAATTTGGTCTATCAAATAATCAAAATCGTATTAGTCTTTGTCTTTAAAAGAAAAAAGTAACCCATACGAGGTACTCCTTCTAACTAACCTAAATAAACTAAACACTATTGAATACTAAAGGTGCTAATGGAATGAGGCAAGCTGGTTGTTGGAGCTGCCATACCATCCATCCATAAGTTGAATGAAATTTTATTATCACTAAGATAAATAGAAAATGAAAAGTGTGTATGGCGCATTAGCTCCTATGACCGATCGAAGCGCCTCGTTGTATGCCAGAGAATGAGAAGCACGATTTGAAATTTCCTATCGCACATGTTCACTACCCAAATCATTTCGCTGGGTTGGAACCCAGCGCTACAAACAGGTAGAACCAATGGGGCTAATACAATAAATGGATATTGATACTACTCTAAATTCTTTACTTGTCGTAATGAAATTTTCTTAATTACTAGTCAATTACATTATTCTTCTGTACCCTCATTCAACGCTTTATCATTCGATGAATAAAGTTTTTCAAGGAAGGCAGACATGTCTTGTTCATGACTCATACCCAATCTTTTGCGCAAGCGATATCTCGCTGTCTCAACTCCTCGTACAGAAATATTAAGGATAGAAGCAATCTCTTTATTCGTAAGGTTCATTCGAACAAACGCGCACAATTGAAGTTCCTTTGGAGTTAGATCAGCAAAAGTCGATTTTAACTGTGTGAAAAATTCATGATGTACGCGTTCGAAATTCGCTTCAAAAACTTGGATGTGTTCTTCGTTCTGAAGGTTGGATGTTATTTTTTTAATCAGGTCGCGCACCATTTGCCGGGGAGTATCCTGACGCACCGATTCTTTTAAAGTTTTCAAATCATCGTGCATCTCGATCAGCAACTCTCTCTTCTTCACGAGCAGCATCGTATAATTCGCCAGCTCTTTGCTTTTGTGAATAACATCTTCTTCAAGTTGCTCCTTGTCTTTAATGATTTGTTCTTTTTCTTGTTTGAGTTTTATCTGAGCAAGTTCCAACTCCAATACCTTGCGTTTCTTTTCTTCTTCATCGCGTGTCTTATCGGTTTCGTATTGAATTTTGCGTTTTACCATTTTGACTGTCGTGATCATTAACAGAAGCGCTGCAATAGCATAAAGTACATACGCCAAACTTGTTTGATACCAGGCAGGAAGAATTTCGAAGTGGTAAATTGATTCAACAGCACGATCACCCAGTAAGCTTCGGGCCTTAACATGAAATAAATATCCGCCCGGACGCAAATAACTAAACTCTTTAAAAGGATCTTCACTCCACTCCGACCAATGTGCATCTATATTATCCAGCCTGTAACTATACTGAATATTCATTCGATCCTGAAGATCAGGTGCAGCAAATTCAAATCGCACGTTGACCGTTTCATTTGATAATATCAGTGGTTGCTTAGAAGAAGTTTTCAGGATACCGGTTACTTCACTGGTACCACACTGCGCACGTACGTTTGCAATTTGAGTTTGTGCTGAGCCGGAAGGTGAGTAATTAAGATTAAAAGCATACAAACCAGTATTGGTACCTAATAGCACTTGCCCATTATCAATGGGCACAATACACTCCATACCTTGGTTGAATGAACCTTTCAGACTTAGAAATAAATCTTTGTTTAAAATCGATTGTGCTGAATCGGTTATAAAGTATCCGGCTTCATCACTATGCACAAACCATGTCTTATTGTTGTTTTGGAACAACTTGCGCACATTCAATTCATTACCAAAAAGTTCTGTAAGGATTTTATGAAGTTCAAACTGATTTGTCTTTTGGTTGAAAGTGTACAGCCCATGATTTGTTGTAAAAATAATTTCATTCTTCCAACGAAACACATTATTGCTAAATGCGGAAGGTAATCCATTCTGATCTTTGAAATGTTCAAGGCTTACCGCACGCGTAAGACTCTCATTTACTTTTAGGCGAAACACACCTTTGTATCCATGGCAAATCCAAAATACTCCGGGTTCATCACTCTGTAAAATATCACGACTTGATTCATTAAAGCCTTCCAGTTTATGTTGCAAAACAAAACCCTTTGCTGAATGAAATCGAAGAACATAAATAGCATCATATGTGCATGCGAAAAAATAATCGGGCTTGCCTTGAATTGAAACTACCTTCCATACTCCGGTGATGTTGGGGATCTTCTTTACTATCCCATTCGATATCAGAAATAAAGCACGGTCGTGACTGCAAATAATTTGTTCGTTGAAATATTGCAATGTCCAGGCCTGACCTTCGAGTCCCTCTATTTTCTTAAAGTTTAATCTTGATTTGGAGGTTGATGTCTCAGATACAAACACGCCCTGATTCGTAGCCATGTAAATTTTATTCTTCACAATAAGCACATCGAATATGGCAGCATTTTCAAACACGATTGACATCGGGGATGAAATATCAATACAGTCGATCCCATTATTCAACAATGCCCAAATGTTTCCATCCTTGCTTTCAAAAAGATTCAGAACTGTTTTGTCTTGCAGGTTTTGAAAGGCTTCGTCTGAAGTAACTTGTTCGCCCAATGCGTCAAATAAAATTACTTTTGTACTCAACGTACCAAAGTAATACTTCCCGCTTGACGCTTTAATTCCGCAAATGATCAGGTTGCTTGAATTCTGCGGTATTAATCTTTTTAGAAAAACAGCTTTGTGTTTTTCATTGTCAAGCGAGTATGCACTTCCCTGTTTGGTTATCAGAAGCAATCCCTGATTATTAAAATCCGGCAATAGCGCAGCAACTTCTTCGCGATGAAATTCTTCCTGGCGAACAACATCTGTAAACTCCATTGACTTTAAATTCAGCTGCTTAATACCCTCACTATCCAAAGCATATAATTGATCATTCACAACCGTACAATGCTGATACACACTCGTTGTTGGTATTGTTAACGCTTTGTTGTTGCTGATGGCAATTAACATCTTCGAGCTTCGGAACACCATGTAGCCTTGCACTTCATGAATCTGCCAGATGTTTTCCAGATTGCGATCTTCTGGTCGCAGTAGGTTTACTAACGACTCGTAATAATATTTTCCTTGTGCGTTTCTTTTAATAATACCCAGCTCGTTGAAACCACCCGCGTAGATTTCTCCACGCTGATTCATTTTTAAACTCCGCACGGATGAATTATTCGGAAGTGATACTTTTTGCCAGCGCTCTCCATCAAAAATCAGGGTTCCATCATTGTTCCCGAAATACAACACTCCATTTTTGTCCTGACACATGGCCCAGAACTGGGGATCAGCATTAAACTCTTTTTTTGTATAGTGAACGATACGTGGCACACCCTGAATGGTCATGGCCTTTTGTTGCAGCTCCCCGGTTTGGGCTTGAGTCAGCATGCCAAAGCAACTGAACCATGCTACCATAAGGAGTAAGAATGACCTCCATCGGAATGAAAATCGGGGATCGTGTCTCATTTTATCATTGGCCAATCTGCATAAATAAGGTATGTTCACGACTCTTGAAAGAAAAATTATTCCCAAAGAGTCAATAAATTTTGTCTAGTCATTAATTGAACCAATTACCTGATTCTCAATACCTATGATTGTTATGAAGTACCATTGACGTAACCAGGAATTTGCATGAAGTGTATGAGATGTACTTCATTGTAATGAATAGTCAGATCAGGTTAATATACTTGAATCCCGAAATCGATTGTAGAACCTTTATTAAAAAATATAGACGAATGAAGAAATTTTTACTCCGCAACTTCGCACTGATTTTCATATTCTCATCCCTGGTGTTGCTAACCACCAATCTTTCTGCGCAGTTTCTTCATGTTGATGGTAAAAAAATTGTCGACAAGAATGGAACTGAGGTGATTCTTCGTGGTATGGGCCTTGGCGGATGGATGCTTCAGGAGGGATATATGCTGGAGACCAATAGTTTTGCGAATCCACAGCATGAGATCAGGGCAAAAATCAAAGACCTTATCGGAGAAGCGGATACTCAGGAATTTTATGATGCATGGCTTACTAATCATTGCACCAGACGCGATATTGACTCATTGGCTTCATGGGGATTCAATTCCATCCGATTGCCTATGCATTACAACCTTTACACATTATCCATACAAGACGAACCCGTAGCCGGACAAAACACCTGGCTTGAAAAAGGATTTGCCATGACCGATAGTTTGCTGAAATGGTGTGAAGCCAATCACATGTATTTAATTCTTGATCTGCATGCTGCTCCCGGAGGACAAGGTCATGACGCTGCCATTTCAGATTATGATGCAAGTAAACCATCGTTATGGGACAGTGAGGCGAACAAACAAAAGACTATCGCGCTCTGGAAAAAACTGGCTCAGCGTTATGCCAATGAAGAATGGATTGGAGCCTACGACCTTATTAACGAACCCAATTGGAATTTCGTAGTAGGTCAGAATCAAAACGGTTGTGAAGAAACAGGAAATGCTCCTCTCCGGAAACTGTATGTGGATATTACGGCTGCCATTCGTACAGTCGACCAAAACCACATCATCTTTATTGAAGGTAACTGCTGGGGCAATCGATACGATGGCATCTTTCCGAAGTGGGATAGCAATATGGGTGCTAGTTTTCACAAGTACTGGAGTTATAATGACCAGGGATCTGTGCAGTTTGCTTTGAACATGCGTGATCAGCAAAACTTACCCGTGTGGTTAGGTGAATCTGGTGAAAACTCAAATACATGGTTTACCAATGCAATAAAATTGGTGGAAACAAATAAAATTGGTTGGGCCTGGTGGCCGATGAAAAAAGTAGGATCGGTTGTTAATCCATTAACTATTGTGAAGAACCATGATTACAATACATTGCTTCAGTACTGGAAGAGCGGAGGAACAAAACCTACTCCTACATTTGCAAAAAATGCAATGATGCAACTTGCAGAGAATACAAAAATTGAAAATACGATCTACAGAAAAGATGTTATTGATGCTATGTTCAGGCAAGTGAACAGCACCACCACTATTCCGTTCGCTGCTAACAAAGTACCGGGTGTTGTTAACGCTTCCGATTTTGATTTAGGTCGCTATGGAAAAGCATACTCCGACACCGACACGGCTAACTACAATGTAACCACACAAGTTTACACTGCCTGGAACAGTGGTTGGAGTTATAGAAACGATGGCGTTGATATCGAAGCCTCTTCCGATGCTGATCCATCTTCGAATCATTTCAATGTTGGATGGACCAATGATGGGGAATGGTTACTGTATACTTTAGATGTTGATTCAAGTGCAGTGTATGATGTTACCATACGCTATGCCACAACGAGTAGTGTAAGCAAAATATTTTTAAATCGGAATGGTGCAAACATTAGCCAGAGCGCAACATTGAGTTCAACAGGAGGAAACCAAACCTGGGCAAACAAAACCTTTAGTGATGTGGTACTTTACAAAGGCAAACAAAAATTAAAACTGGTTTTTGAAAAAGGTGGCTCTAATCTGGGTTACATAAGCTTCACACTAAAAAAAAAATTAAATGAAGTTCTGTTTACTGCACTTTCATCTGAAACCAGCAATGCAGGTAAGACGCTTTACTTGACGGTAAACAAAAAAGTAGATCAGTCAACCGTCACAAATTCAACTGGTTTTTCGGTAATGGTAAATGGCAATGAAGCAACGATTAACTCCATTGAGCCCGATCCTGTTAACGACAGCCGTCTTATCATTACCATCGATCCGGAGATTTTTGATAATGATAATATAACCATTAGTTACGCGGCTGATGTAGTCTTATCAACCGATGAAACATTGCTGGAAGACTTTGCTGACCTGGCAGTAAAAAACAATCTTCCCTTTTACTTCGCGATACCTGCAAAAATTGAAGCTGAAAATTTTGTAGTAAATCAAGGTCTTGTGTTGGAAACTACTACGGATACTGGTGGAGGACAAAATGTTGGCTACACGAATGCTGGTGACTACCTGGAGTATCGTATACGCGTATCAGAAGATGGCGATTATCCACTTCAAGCTCGGATTGCCTGCAACAGCATTGCTGGAAAAATTGAAGTGCAGCAACGCACCAGCACAGGAGAAGTATTAAACAGTGTCATCATTGACGTACCGGTAACCGGTGGATGGCAATCCTGGCAGACCGTTACAAGTAAAATGAAATTGACTGCTGGTCGCGGAATTCTTAGCGTCAAAATACTTCAGCCTGAGTTTAACATGAATTGGTTTCGCTTTTTAGTTGCAGATATAATAAGTGGAACAGAGGATGATAGACAAGGATCACTGAATATTTTTCCAAACCCTGCAGATAAATATCTGACTATTGAGATGCCTGAAAATATTCAACATCAGCAAAATATATTGTCCATCCATTCACTCAACGGAGTGACAATCAACCATTCAAATATTTCAATCAATGAAGCCTTTGCTACCATCTCAGTTGAATACCTTCCTGTGGGAATGTATGTAGTTGAATTACAAGGGAAAGATAAAATATGGAGAGGTAAGTTTATTAAAATGAAATAGACTGTAGATCATTACATCTGATTGCGATCAATAAACTCCTTAAATGATTTACGATAGGTATCACTAATGGGTATTTGTGCTGTACCAATCTGCACTTCGCCTTTATGTATTACATCAATCGCATTGATGGCGATTATATATGAATGATGGACGCGAATGAATTTATCAGAGGGCAATTGTTCCTCCAGCGATTTGATTCGTTGCAAGCTCACAATTTTTTGTTGTTTGGTATGAATGGTAACATAATCTTTCAAACCCTCTACATACAAAATATCATCCCATTTAATCTTCACCAACTTGGTTCCGTCTTTTACGAAGATGAAGGGTTGAGCAACATCTGCCGGTTTATTTTCAGAAACAGAAGTCGGAGCAACTGAAGTGCGTTGACTTGCCTTTTCTACGGCCCGAAGAAATCGCTCAAATGTTATGGGCTTCAATAAATAATCAATCACATCTAATTCATATCCTTCCAGGGCATATTCGGAATAAGCTGTCGTTAATATGACCATCGGTTTTTTTTGCAAAGCCTTCAACAACGAGATGCCTGTGATCTCAGGCATCTGAATATCCAGAAATATTAAGTCGACTGGTTGGTTACGTAAAATCTCAATGGCAGCAAGCGGACTTGAGCAGGCATCAACCAGATGTAAATACGGAATTTTCCTGACGTACTCGGTCATCAGGTTACGTGCTAATGGTTCGTCTTCAACAATGAGGCAAGTCAGGTTCACGCTACAATTAGTTTTAACTGAACAGTGTATGTATCCGGCTGATCATCGACATTCAATTCGTATTGATCCGGATAACTCAGTGCTAATCTACGATGAACATTTTGTAATCCGATACCTGATTTACCTCCGTTATCAGCCTGGGCTGAAGCAATTTTACTATTGCTCACTGTATACAAACATTCCTTTTCGTTTATTTTTAACGAAATCTTAACCCACGCACCCGGATTGTTATTCGTTACGCCATGCTTAAATGCATTCTCCAAAAATGTAATGAGGATAAAAGGGGTAATCAATACAGTGCTTACATTTCCTTCTACCTTTAATTCAATTGGTATTTGATTGTTTAATCGCAACCGCTCTAAACTGATGTAGCTTTCAATGTATTCAATTTCTTTTGTCAGCAATACCTTTGCATGATTCGAGTCGTAAATCATATAGCGCATCATCTGCGAAAGCTTAGCAATTACCTCGGTTGTATTTTCTGATTTGGTATACGCCAGGTAATATAAATTATTGAGTGTGTTAAACAGAAAATGCGGATTAATCTGCGCTTTTAAAAAATTAAGTTCGGCCGTTAGTTTTTCATTCTCGATTTCTTTCTTTCTCGCTTCTAATTCTACCCATTCCACCACAAACTTCAACAACCCGACAAAAACTACGATAAAAAAATTGGTGGTAATCACCTGAACGATAAAGCGTGTGGTGTATAAATACTCATTTTCACCCGAATAGCCATCAATTAAATATCGTTCGGTATGAATGCGAACAAACATTATGAATGCAAAGGGAAAAACAAATTCAACTAAATACCACCACACATTTCTTCGATTCAAAAATCGTGGAAGCAAAAAGAAGTAGTTTACATACGATATAATTAAAACAAAAAACAGTTGATTTGAAACCACCAGAAAAAGCCTGTACCAATCTACCTCTGGCTCTCTTTGATAACGGCTTATCTGATACAAAAAAAAAGAAACATAAACACACCAAAACGAAAGGTGCATTAGCAACATTCGGTTACGGTTAACAGCGGGTTGAGCAGAGCGCATAGATTTTATATAATCCGCTAAATATAATTCTAACAAAAGAATCGTACCTGCTTTCTTACCACTATTCTACCGTTCACATTATTTGATCGACCATCTGGCACGAATGCACGTACCTTTGCGAGAGTCGAATATTTGTCTGGATTGTCGAATTAAAAGGCGCGATGGTCTAATAGGAGAGAAAAACGGTAAACAAAAATATTCCTTTGAAGTTAAATAAGGTTGTTGCGCATAGGCAATGCCTGAAATCGACATTATGAAAAATTTAATTCTACTTACCTTACTCATTTCCACCGCTTTTGGCTCGCTGGCACAAAACCAGCCCACCGGAAATGCACCGTCTACTTCTGTTAAAAAAGGCAATGCGAAAGTTATTGGGGCCGTTATTGATGCTGAAACCAATCAACCGGTTGAGTTTGCTAACATCGCATTAATAGATCCAACCACCAACAAACCAGTTGATGGAACAGTGTGTGACGATCAAGGTAAATTTGCAATGGCAAAAGTTGTTGCAGGAACTTACACTGTTTCCATTTCCTTTATAGGCTACGAAACTCAGACTATTGAGAATGTTACTATCCCAGATAAGAAAGAAGAGTTGAGCCTCGGTATTATAAAATTAGCAACCAGTGCTAAGTTATTAAATGAAGTTGTGGTTGAAGGACAAAAACAATTGATTGAGGAGAAAGTTGACCGCACAGTTTACAATGCAGAAAACGATCAAACTACGAAAGGTGGCGATGCAACTGATGTTTTAAAAAGAGTGCCCATGCTTTCAGTCGATCTGGATGGAAACGTATCCATGCGAGGGAATCAAAATGTAAGAGTGTTAATCAATAATAAGCCTTCTACCATTGCGGCCAGCAGCATAGCCGATGCTTTAAAACAAATTCCGGCCGATCAGATTAAATCGGTTGAAGTGATTACTTCTCCATCTGCAAAGTATGATGCAGAAGGTTCTGCAGGTATCATCAACATCATTACCAAGAAAAATACACTGGAAGGTGCAACTTTAAATATTGACATGGGTGCCGGTCTGCGCGGATCAAACCTTGGATTGAATGGAAGCTACCGCAAAGGCAAGATGGGTTTCTCATTGGGTGGATTTGGGCGCGCGATGTACAATGTAAATGGTGAATATTACAACAAGCAAACCATTGGAAGCACTGAAACTATTCAAGAAGCAAAAACAAGAAGCAATAATATTTTTGGACGCTATAACCTTGGTTGGGATTACGACATCAACAAAAATAATTTCATAGCTGCATCCGTTCGATATGGCATCCGCAATGGCAGCAACTATCAGGATAATGTAATCACAACTGACAATAATCCAAATTCTAACGATGGTCTCCGCAATTCAAAAACAGTCGACAACTCAGGAACAGTCGATGTAAGTTTAGACTATACTCATACATTCGAGAAGCCACAACAAGAATTCAGCATCTCTACTTTATACAGTCGAAACAATCGCAACAATAACTTCCTCAATACGATTTACACAAATCAATCGGTTGATAGTTTGTTGAAAAATTTGAACGAGAGTTTTAATCAGGAAATTACCATACAGGCAGATTACCAAACACCAATTAAGAATACGATGCTGATTGAATTTGGTGGAAAAGAAATTATGCGCAGAGTTTCCAGCGATTACAAGTACTTTGTTGCCGATGGAGAAAATCAACCTTTTATTCCCCTTAGTGGATCAAGGGCTACGAATGTGTTTAACTATGACCAAAATGTAACCGCTGGTTATTTTTCATACACATACAACTCTCAGAAGTCTTATAGCTTTAAAGCAGGTGCACGTTATGAGTACACTGTTATCGATGCTAATTTCCAAAACACAGGTGAAACTGTTGCAAAGATTCCATCGTATGGGGTGCTGGTTCCAAGTGTAAACGTTTCCAAGAAACTAAAGAATGGAAATACGGTAAAGCTGGCCTACAATAGAAGAATTCAGCGTCCATCCATTCAGTTTTTAAATCCAAATATTCAAGCATCCAACCCGCTTAATATTTCCCAAGGCAACCCCAACTTAGATCCTGAATTTACAAATAACTACGAGCTAGGTTACAGCACTTTTGTAAAAGGTACCTCGCTCAACTTCTCCGCTTTTGTACGCAACACAACAGGATCAATTCAAAGTGTACGAACAAATCTAAATGACTCTACCATTTTCACGACATACCAAAATATTGGAGTTGAAAATGCCTACGGATTAAGTGCATTCTCAAATGTAAATATTGGAAACAAGCTGTCTCTTAATGGTGGCGTAGATGTGTATTATGCCATGCTGGATAATAAACTTACCGATCCTCTGTTGGCAGCAACCAATGAAGGCTGGGTTGCCAGTGGTCGCATGTTTGGTAGTTATAATCTAAGCAAAGGCTGGGGATTACAATTCTTTGGATTCTACCGCGGAAGACAAGTTCAACTTCAGGGAACACAAGGTGGGTTTGGAACATACAGCCTTGGCGTGAAGAAGGATTTTGCTAACAAAAAAGGAAGCTTTGGATTCGGTGCAGAAAACTTCTTCACCACATCCATGAAAATTAAAAATAATCTTGAGACACCTACAATTGATCAATACAGCGTAAACACACTCCATAATTTAAGCTTCAGAGTGAACGTAAGTTTCCGCTTGGGCAAAATGAGTTTTGATAGCGCACCGAAGAGAAGGAAGAAATCTGTAAGCAACGATGACTTGAAAGACGGTGGTGGAGATGGTGGTGGTGGTCAAGCGGATGCAACGCCAACACAGCAGCGACCTGGTGGCGGTGGATTTGCACCAGGCCAAGGTAATGCTGCTAAGCCAGCACCAGCAGGTGCCGTTGCATCCAAAGTAGTATCAGCTGACTCAACGGCAGTTGCGGACGCAACTGGAGTTTGGAACTATACCGTTGAGTCACCTCAAGGTGGAAGTGGTGTGCTTACCATAACAAAAGAAGGTGATAAGCTCATCGGCAAAATAAAGAATAATCAGTTTAACCGTGAGAATGATTTAACAGTTATAGCACTCAATGGCAACGAATTGTCTTTTAGCTATGAAGTTTCTTTCGGAGGAAACGCAATGGTAGTACAAGTAAACGCAATTGTTAACGGTGATGATCTTAGTGGTAATATGGCCGTTGGAACTTTTGGAACTTACCCCATTCAGGCGAAGCGCACAAAATAATTAACACTTAAAAAGCGTTAGTTCATAGTATAAAGAAAAGGTGATGGAGAAAGAAACAGTTGAATTGTGGAGAATGAAAGGAAGAGTTGGTGAAACTATTCTGAAGAAAGACTATGAGCTGATTAGCGAATTCATTTTTTCATTATTATTCGAAAGGGAAACGGTAGAGTTGCAAGAATTGCTCTTCGAAGCACAAACGATTCTTTCCGTGAGTATAAAAAAAGATTTTTCAAGACATTTACTTGAAGTGAAACAAGATTTAGAAGCTAAGGGGCTTATTAAAGTTACCCGTCAACCCAACCGACTGCAGTTTATCAGCATCGTTCGGAAAAATGCAAAAAAGGATTTTGTAAGTTACTGGGGAAAGTAATAGGTCAAAGGTTCCCGGTAATAAAGATCGGATCCCTATTTCGCAGATGTTGCTATATCTCTTATTCTTCTTATTCTTTCAGGATCCACCGTCCGAAGTTTAAACTCGCTACCCTCATCAGAACCCATACCTGCAATTTGTGGGTTTCTGAAAACCATTTCACTTTCGCGCAGAGCAGTTGCTGAGAAATGAATTTCCTTTGCCTTCGATTTTTCAATGATCTCCCCTACGGTGTTTTCATTTACACCCGATCCGGGCATGATGGAAATTCTTCCGTTTGCTTTCGCAATGAGTTGCCCGATTAAGGCTGCACCTTTTACCGCTTGAGCTTGTTGGCCTGCTGTTAATATCCGATCAAAACCAACTTCAATACAATCTTCCAATGCTTCGAAAGGATCGCGTGTCATATCAAACGCCCGATGACACGTAACTTTCAATGGTCGCGCCTGATCAATCAATTCCGTACATCGCTTTTTATCGATCGTTCCATTTGGATTTAATATTCCAAACACAACGCCATCAACACTCAGCTTTTGACATTGCGAAATATCGCGCTTCATAGAATGGAATTCATAACTGGAATAGCAAAAATCACCACCGCGGGGACGGATCATTACAAATACATCCATGCTAATGTTTTGTCGCACGAGTTCAATTGTTCCGTACGATGGTGTAGTTCCACCTTCACCAGGGTTATCACATAATTCAATTCGATTGGCTCCACCCTCTTGTGCTTTTAAAGCAGATTCAATATTATAAACTACAATCTCGACCGTCATTAGTAATTGCTTTTGGAATCAAAGAGTTTATTTCCGGATGCATCGTGAACAGCAAAGGTGAACCCTTTCTGTAAACAATATGCACCATACTCACCATTCTTATTTAATGCTAAAAAACCAACTTGAACTTCTTTCGCTTTTGCTGGATTTTTTTTGATGATACGTTCCACGGCAAGTTGACAGGCTTCCTGAGGTGAATGGCCTTGTCGCATCAACTCTACGACAAGATGACAACCAACAATGCGAATAACTTCTTCACCAACTCCGGTAGAGGTTGCAGCGCCTACTTCATTGTCAACGTATAACCCTGCTCCTATAATAGGTGAATCACCAACACGTCCGTGCATTTTATATGCCATACCACTGGTAGTACATGCGCCTGATACATTTCCATTTGTGTCCAACGCCACCATGCCAATGGTGTCATGATTTTCAATATTCGCTACAGGCTTATACTCGGCCTTCTTTTTCCATTCTTTCCAAAGCTGTTCTGCTTTCTTCGTAGGTGATTTATCTTTTTTAAATCCATTGGCTAGTGCAAATTGTAATGCGCCCGCTCCTACTAACATAACGTGGGGCGTTTTTTCCATTACCAGCCTTGCTACTGATATTGGATGCGCAATGTGCTGCAGAAAAGCAACTGATCCGCAATTTCCATGCTCGTCCATAATGCACGCATCCAGCGTTACCTTGCCATCACGATCAGGTAAGCCACCTAAACCAACCGACATTTCGCTTGAATCACTCTCCGGAACACGCGCTCCTGCTTCAACTGCATCTAACGCACCACCACCACCGGATAAAACTTTCCACGCTTCAGCATTGGCCTGTAAACCAAAATTCCAGGTAGAAATAACAATGGGTTTATTAACCGATTGAATCGGCTTGGCTAGCAAGTTGGATACTGGGAATGCTGCTGCACCAAGAGCTGAAAGTTTTATAAAATCTCTGCGACTGGACATGGATGTTTCGTATTTAAGTGTTCAGAAGTTTAAGGTATACTAAAATTGAGAGTAATTAAAGAGCTTATCAATCAACGGCCAATATATGATTCTGGATTTAAAATAACGTAAACGCCAAATCACTTAAGAGGTAAGGCACTAATTAATCACACGCCTTGCTATCCGAAAACGTTTTTGATAATATTCAGCATATAAGTTTGTCTCGACAACGCCCAATGAACTGGAAGAGTGTATAAACTTCACATCCTTCCTTCCGCGCACATCTGTAACCAGACCAACATGTGTAATTTCTCTCTTTCTTTTTCCAGTAGCAAAAAAAACAAGATCGCCTGCCTGCAGGTAGCTCATCTTCACTTCCTTCCCTATCTTACTCTGATCTTCGGAACTTCTCGGTAGTTTAAAATCAATCGCATGAAAGGAGTTGATCAATAAACCGGAGCAATCCATCCCGCTTCTAGTGGTGCCTCCATATTTATAGGGAGTACCGATAAAGGTTCGCGCTGTTGTAACTACCTTACCAACCGTATCTTCACGCACACTGGCGTGCTTATGCGTGGCACACGAATATTGAAAAAGCGTAGTCAGCAGAACAACAAAGAGAAAAAGCTTTTGATTAAGTTTGAGTTTAAAAAATGACCTCATAGAAGTTTAAAAAATAATCAAACAAATATACGGGTTTCATGGCATTTGCAGAAGTCACTAGTCTTATCCTCGCGCAGTTCGAAGAAATTGTAGGAAAGGAGAACACCATTATCGATTCTGAAAAGCGATTTCACTATTCGCATGATGAGACTGAAGACCACTCCTTTCTTCCGGATGTGGTACTGAAGCCCCAGTCGACTGAAGAAATTAGTCGCATCATGAAACTATGTTACGAGCATGTTATTCCTGTAACACCTCGAGGTGGCGGCACAGGCTTGAGTGGTGGCGCGCTTCCAATACATAAGGGGGTTGTGATTTCGATGGAGCGGTTTAATAAAATTTTGAACATCGATGAACTGAACTTACAGGCAACTGTAGAGCCCGGTGTTATCACGGAAGTATTTCAGGATGCTGTAAAAGAAAAAGGACTTTTCTATCCACCCGATCCTGCTAGCAGAGGCTCTTGCTTTATCGGTGGAAATGTTTCGGAAAACAGTGGCGGACCTAAGGCGGTTAAGTATGGTGTAACCCGCGATTATGTTTTAAACCTGGAAGTTGTTCTTCCCAATGGTGACATTATTTGGACGGGTGCAAACGTGTTGAAGAATTCTACCGGATATAACCTCACACAATTAATGTGTGGAAGTGAAGGCACCCTCGGAATCATCACCAAAATTGTTTTCAAGTTGAGAGGCCTCCCCAAAAAGTCAGTCTTGTTGCTGATACCCTTTGTTACCAATGAAGAAGCGTGTAAAAGTATTGCCGTTATTTTTAGAGAAGGTATTCAACCTTCAGGTGTCGAATTTTTCGAACGCGAAGCAGCCATGAAAACAATCGACTATTGCGAAAAGATTTATGCAGCTAAAGTAACGACACCCTTTCCTGAGAATATGGATGCTTACCTGCTTTGCGAACTCGATGGTAATGATGATGAAGTATTAATGCGAGATGCAGAGCGCATCATGAATGTTGTAGAGAAATTTCAATCGGGTGAAGTACTGTTTGCTGAAACTTCAGCACAGAAAGATGAACTGTGGAAAATCAGAAAAAATATTTCACCGGCCGTTAAAGCCTATTCCCTTAATAAAGCAGAAGATGTAGTCGTACCACGGGCGAACTTGCCCAAACTAATAACCGGTATCAAAGAGATTGGAAAACGTTACGGTTTCAACTCCGTTTGCTACGGACATTTAGGTGATGGCAACTTACATGTGGATGTAATGAAGGAACAGATGAGTGATGAGGATTGGAAGACAAAAGTAATTGAAGGCATTGGAGAAATCTTTAAACTCACCATCAGTTTGGGTGGTATGCTTTCGGGTGAACATGGTATTGGCATTGCTAAGAAACCCTATATGCCCATTGCTATGAAGGAAGCAAATCTGATGATCATGCGAGGCATTAAACAAACATTCGATCCAAGAGGCATATTAAATCCTGGAAAGATATTTTAATTTTATGATTTTTTTCATTGACCAATTAAATACTCAATATTAATCTTGCATATATGGAATCATTTATTGCTGTCGTCATCATCATCGTTGCTGTTTACGTTGTTTATAAAATTTTCACTGCGCTTATCAAATGGATATTGATTGGTTTGGTGATTGTGTTGGCCATTGCCTTTTTCTCTAACCCGGATGAGT
>JANODK010000057.1:0-65869 GCA_031412655.1 Chryseolinea sp. | reverse complement strand
CCTGATAGGAATCACGACTATTGCGTGATCGAAATTTCATTGGGGCAACATATTTTCGATAAGCCAATTCGACCCCTCCTCCCAAACCTTTTTCATAGTCATCGGAGCCTGTTCGCACTCCTGCGGCCACGTTGAAACTCCTGGAGTAGGTTGGATTGAATCGTTCAATGCCTAGTTCAAAAGTTCGCACTAGAAATTGAAGGGGTGAAATTTTGACAATTGTTCTCGGTATTGTAAAACTGGCAGAATCAGATTGGGCAAGAATGGCAGTAGTAAATAATGAGCAACCGAAAATAAGAATAACCTTTCTCATGAATGTATTTATTGAGTTAAATGGCAGGATAATGTGGATGCATCCCGGGGCCGCAATAGTAAATAAAATTATTAAATCCGCTCAATATCCGCCCCAAGCTTCCTCAATCGCTCATCAATGTTTTGATAACCGCGATCGATCTGATCGATATTGGAGATTTCGCTTACACCACTAGTTGAGAGAGCAGCAATCAACAACGATACCCCGGCACGTATATCAGGTGATGCCATCTTGATACCTTTTAATTGATATTTTCTATCTAATCCGATAACCGTGGCACGGTGAGGATCACAGAGAATAATCTGCGCACCCATGTCGATTAACTTGTCAACGAAGAACAGCCGACTCTCAAACATTTTTTGGTGAATGAGTACGGTGCCTTTTGCTTGTGTTGCTACAACCAATACAATACTTAATAAGTCAGGGGTGAAGCCTGGCCATGGTGCATCGGCAATAGTAAGAATAGAACCGTCAATAAACGTTTCGATTTCATAACGCTCTTGTGACGGAACATGGATATCATCTCCACGAAATTCCATTTTAATACCGAGGCGTTTGAATATTTCCGGAATAATGCCCAGCATATCAACACGACAATTCTTAATGGTGATTTCAGATTGTGTCATCGCAGCTAAGCCGATGAAACTTCCAATCTCAATCATGTCGGGTAGGAGAGTGTGTTCGGTTCCTCCGAGTTTATTCACACCTTCAATGGTGAGAAGATTAGAACCAACACCCGTAATCTTTGCACCCATGCGATTGAGCATCATACAAAGTTGTTGTAGATACGGTTCGCATGCCGCGTTGTAAATGGTGGTCTTTCCTTTTGCTAATACTGCCGCCATCACAATGTTGGCTGTTCCGGTTACGGAAGCTTCATCGAGCAACATATAGCAGCCTGTCAATGATGTGGCATCGATATGAAATAGATGTTCTTCCGCATCGAAATTGAATTTCGCTCCGAGTTTTTGAAATCCTAAGAAGTGGGTATCCAATCTTCTTCTTCCGATTTTATCGCCACCGGGTTTGGGTAAGGTAGCTTTTCCAAAACGCGCTAATATAGGACCGAGTAACATTACTGATCCTCTAAGCGCGGAAGCTTTCTTTCGATAAGCATCTGATTCTAAAAATGATGTATTAAGAGTTGCTGCTGTAAAGCGATACGATTCAGGTCCGAGTTTTTCAACTTTGCTTCCTAAATCACCCACCAACTCGATGAGCTTGTTCACATCCACAATGTTTGGGATGTTATGTAATGTAATGGGTTCTGCCGAGAGTAAAGTAGCGCTGATGATTTGCAGCGCTTCGTTTTTGGCGCCTTGCGGAATGATTTCTCCTTTTAACTTTTTTCCGCCACGGATTTTAAAAATGCTCATCTATATAGGGACAGTTTGATATGACCTCACCCCAGCCCTCTCCGGAAGAGAGGGAGGCCTGACGTTATTGAAATTTCACTAACATCAGAGTTCTTCCTAAAAGTATCGAGTACCTTTATAATATTCAAATAAATCGGTTCTATATTATTTTGCGAGGGAAGTAGAAGGAAACTTGAAATCGCAAATCTTAAATCACGGATCACAAATCAATGAAAATCGAGCTGCCTCACACCAGCCCTCTCCGGAATAGAGGGAGGCCTGACGATTTTAAAATTCTTTTAGCTTCAAGAATCCAACCTTGAACTTTGAACCTCGAACTTGGAACCTGGTATTACGAATCTCTTCTTTTCGGACGGAAGTTGTTGCTCCTATTATTGTTGTTATTATTATTTCTGTTAAACGGACGATGATGTCCACCACCCTGACCACCTTGTTGGCGTGGATTGTTTCCACCTTGTCCTCCTTGTGGTCTTGCATTGTTGGTTTTTCTTTCGCGGTATAATTTCTCGAAGAGGTTTTCTTCGCGTACTTTCTCGATGGTCATATTCAATGCTCCACCCGACATTACATTGATGTCTCGAAGGATTACCGAGTCATCCAATATTTCTTTGTTCCAGTTTCCGTAGAAGGTCTTCATCAACTTACCTAAATAGATGATAGCGTCTTCACGTTCTTGTGGATCTTCAATTTTAAGAGCTTCCTTTACCAGCTTCTCTACATTTTTTCCATAATGTCTGTACTTCAGATCATTCTTTGGATATTCCATTCGCTGTGGCTTCTTGAAAAGAATATCGCGATCCGGCACTGGATATGGATTGTTTACATCCAGATCAAAGTCGGCCATGATGTATAGATCATCCCAAAGGCGCTGTGGATTTTCCGGTTGTTCGGCTATGGTAGGAGTAAGTTGTTTGATGAGTTCAATAAGGGTGTACGCCAGTTCGGTGCGCTTTTCTTTGCTAGGCTGATTGCGAATGTATTGAATCAGGTTCTGAACATTGCGGCCATATTCTTTTAAAATAATGCCAACGCGCTGTGAGTTGTATTCTCCGATCATGTGGATGTGATTAATTCAGTTTAAAAATTATGCGATTGAAATAGTATTGATTTTACCAGCATTAATTTTACGCAGGATGCTGAAGGAGGCTAAAAAGTTAAAGAGTACAATGACTCCTCCTATAATGATGAAACGTAATGAATGATTATTAATAGCAATGATTTGTGCGATATCAGAAATATAGGCGAGTGTCATCCAAAACGACCAGAACAAAAGCAGGCTGCCGAGAATGATGTTCAATATTCGGTTTTCAAATTTCAATTGATAGAAAAAAGGTACACAAACGATCAGTACTAGAAGTGACATTATACTCCCATTCAGCACACCCTCAAACGCCATCCAAAGACCAAAGACGATGAAGTAGGCGTAAGGCAATTTTGCAGTGAGTGTTTTGAATTGTTTTGTGATGTTTCTTTCGATCATAAATCGTTGATCAATACTTATCGGTATTTCTCTAATGGCTCAAATGCTGTTGTAAAACCCTCCCATTTTTCTCGATTGCACTGGCAATTTGAAGAGAGTCAATTGCTATTATAGCGGTGTATTTAGGTTGCAAGGTAGCAGATATTTGGGCAACATACCAAGGAATGAGCTAAACTTCAACAATTGATTGGCGCTTTTTATGTGAATGCCTTAGTCAATTGCCTAATTAGTTCTCCACTATTCTAATCTTGGCAAAGCTCAGCAGCAAGGTCTTTTCACCCACATCGCTGAAATTGATCTTGGCCTTCCTATCTGTCCCACTGTTATCCATTTGAAGTACCATTCCAAAACCGAATTTCGGATGCTCTACTTTCATGCCTTCTTTCAAAGCCGAGGTATCGCTTGGCGCAAAATCAGCCGGGGCTTTATAACCAGAAGGTTTATTGACCGGTTGTGCCTGGGTTTTCTTCACACTACTCAACAGCTTCTTCGCATACAAACTGCTCGGTGGGGGTGTCGATTCCAATCCGATGAACTTAGTACTTACCTTTATAAACGCGGGATCAATATCATCTAAGAATCGGCTAGGCTCACAATTCTTAAGTCGACCAAAACGGTAACGGCTTAGCGCGTAAGAGAGAAATAGTTTTTTCTGCGCCCGCGTAATGGCCACATAAAAAAGTCTACGCTCTTCTTCTAACTCTGCGCGACTGCTCAACATCATTTGAGAAGGAAATAAATCTTCCTCCATACCCACAATGTATACATTGTGAAATTCCAATCCCTTAGCCATGTGAATGGTCATGAGGGTAACTGTGTCAGGATCTTTGTCTTTGTTTTGATCCTGACCGGTGACTAATGAAACTTCCTGAAGAAACGATCCTAACTTTTTGTCCTCACGTTCTGGATCTTCAACAAATTCTTTGATGGCATTCAACAATTCCTGAACGTTTTCATATCGGCTTAATCCTTCAACCGTTTTGTCTTCATATAATTCGCGAAGCAAGCCTGAGCCTTTTGCAATTTCAAAGGCGGCATCATAGGCGTCTTTCTTTTCGATCTCAACATTGAACCGTTTGATCATCGAAACAAAATCATCGATCGGAGTAGCAGCCCGTCCACCAATAAATGAATTGGCATTTTGTAATACTTCCCAAATGGAAATGGCATGATCGTTTGCGGCTACTACAACTTTATCAATTGTTGAATCGCCAATGCCGCGCTTCGGTAAGTTGATGATCCTTCTGAAAGATGCTTCATCTTGCTGATTGATGGCAAAGCGCATGTAGGCCAGCAAGTCTTTAATTTCCTTGCGTTGATAAAACGATAATCCACCAACGACTTTGTATTTGACATTCATTCTGCGCAGCGCTTCTTCAATGGCGCGCGACTGACTGTTGGTGCGATACAACACCGCGAAGTCGCTAAACTTCAATTGATGTTGCATCTTTTCTTCAAAGATGGAGTTGGCAATTAATCTACCTTCTTCATTATCCGAAACGGCTTTGATGAGTTCGATGAGATTACCTTCTTCATTCTCCGTCCAAACGTTTTTAGGTAATTGCGCTTTGTTTCGTTTGATGACGGAGTTGGCGGCACTTACAATGTTTCCGGTTGAACGATAATTCTGTTCTAGCTTAATAATTTTTAAGTCCGGATAATCGCGCTCGAAGTTTAAGATGTTGGTAATGTCGGCTCCGCGGAATGCGTAAATACTTTGTGCATCATCGCCCACCACACAAATGTTCTGACGAACGGCAGCGAGTTTTCGTATGATAAAGTATTGACACAAATTGGTATCCTGAAACTCATCTACCAATACATATTGAAAGCGCTGTTGGTATTTGTTCAGTACTTCGAGATGTTCTTTAAAAAGTTTATCGGTGTTGAAAAGCAGATCATCAAAATCCATCGCGCCCGATTTGAAACAGCGCATGGCATAGGCACGATAAATCTTTCCAATCTCCGGACGCAGGTTTGCGATATCATCACCGGTAATTTCCGGATTGGCCATGTATTCCGCCCAACCAATCAATCGGTTCTTTGCTGCAGAGATACGATTATAAACGGTGTTGACTTTATAGGTAGCATCATCCAATCCCATTTCTTTCACAATGGTTCGGATGAGGGACTTTGAATCGTCTGTATCGTAAATGGTAAAGTCAGATGGATAGCCGAGATGCTGTGCTTCTGCGCGAAGAATGCGGGCGAATACGGAGTGAAAAGTTCCCATCCATAAGTTTCGCGCATCATGGCCCATTACCTTTTCAATGCGTTCGCGCATTTCTTTGGCCGCCTTGTTGGTAAAGGTAAGCGACATGATGTTGAAAGGATCAACACCTTTGCCCATCAGCTGAGCAATGCGAAAGGTCAATACTCTTGTCTTTCCTGATCCCGCACCGGCAATCAACATGCACGGTCCTTCTGTAATGGTAACAGCCTCTAACTGGGGCTCATTCAAACTCGCTAAATAGTCCATCATAACGGGTGCAAATTAAACTACTCTAATGTGAAATTTCTGCAGAGCATGGAATTTATGTGTGTTAATTAAAATTATGGTCAACAGTCCACAGACGACCGTCCACAGTCCACTGTTGACCGTGGACGGTCGTCAGTGGACTTCATATTTTTAACAACAAACAATCCTCTCATAATTTTCCTTATGTAATTTTCTCTACCACCAAAATTCCATTTACCTTTAACCTGCTAACACAAACATCAAACTTCGAACCTGGAACTTTGAACTTTAAACCCGGAACTAATAATTCAAAACAACTTTACTCCGATGATGGTTTCAGTACTACAGCAACAGAATCTTGGTTTAAAGTAAAGGTTCAACTACTCCTCAGTTACATCCAGTCCTTCACCGTTAATGTATCCGGCAAAGCAGACGAAATCGTGTTTGTCGATCTGTTTTCCGGAAGCGGTTTATATTCTGTCGGGCATCAAAAAGAAATTTTTCAAGGTACATGCCTGGCTTCGCTGGATGCTGATCTTCCTATATCCAAATGGATTTTTTGTGAGCAGGAAGCAGATCAGGCGAAAGCCTTAAAGATTCGGGTGAACAAATACCATCGGGGAAAGAATGTAGTGATTTTCGATTCTCCTCTTGACGAGTTGATAGATAAGTTCAGATCCTACATACCGCCCAGCAAAGGCGGACATAAAGTGGCAGTACTTTGTGTGATTGATCCCTTTTCTGTTGAGATACCGTTTGCCATGATTGATAAGCTGGCCGCATTGAATTTCAGTTTCCTGATGCCGTTTACCTTTATGATGAACGATCGGTTGAACTATCGCTACTACCTTCATGAAAATTCAGAGAAGTTTAAGCGATATGCAGGTGCGGCAAACTTCGATCGGATGAAAGGTGTGGAAAGCAACGAACAATTTTACAGGCGATTGGTGAGATTGTATCAAAACAACATGTTGGTTACGGGATTGAATTCCGCGTTGTCAACACACAAACTGGAGTCGAAGCTGATGGATTTACCAGCCTATTCCATCGGATTTTTCTCGAGGCAATTTTCAACGCGTGCCATTCAGGAGGATATTAAGGTGAGTGAGCATTTGCAGTTTGAATTGTTCTAGTGCATTGAACCGCAGAGGGCGCGGAGGAACGCAGAGTTTAATACTTCAACAAATCCCTCTGCGAACCTAAGCGCCCTCTGCGGTTTCTGCCTTTGGTTTTCTATCTTTGAAAAAATATTGGAGCTATGATGAAAGTAGGAGAGGTGTTGGTGTCAGATGATATTCGCGATAAGGAATTCGTTTGTAACCTGGAGAAGTGTAAAGGCGCGTGTTGCGTAGAAGGTGATTTTGGAGCACCCCTGATACAAGAAGAGTTGGCCATCCTGGAGGAAATCTATCCGAAAGTAAAAAAATACCTGAGCCCCGAAGGCATAAAGGAAATTGAAAAGCAAGGTACCCATACCATAGACGATGAAGGCGAACTGTGTACCCCCATCATTAGCGGCCGCGAATGTGTCTATGCCATTTACGATGATAAGAAAATATTGAAGTGCGGCATTGAGGCGGCACATAAGGCGGGAGATATTGATTGGAAGAAGCCCATCTCCTGTCATTTATACCCTATCCGCATCACCAAGAAAAAAGATTTTGAAGCCATTAACTATCACAAGTGGCACATCTGTACACCAGCCTGTGCATTAGGTAAAGAACTACAAGTACCCGTCTATAAATTTCTACGCGATCCCCTCATTCGCAAATATGGTGAGCCATGGTATAATGAATTGGTTTCGGTTATTGCAACAACACCGAAGAAAGAGCCGAAGAAGAAGAAGAAGAAGGTGTGAGGCTGGAATAAGGTAATATCTTTATTATAATAAAGATATTACCTTATATTTAAATGTTGCAGGCAATTTATTTGAATGAGATTAAAGATTATCATACTTACATTAGTTTCAACATATTGTTATTCGCAACAGAATTACGATAAGCTGCTATCAGTACGACTAAAAGAAATTGAAAAACTTTCTATTTTCAATAACAGTGTCGTTTTTTTTGAAAAAAGTTCGGGCTATGGATCTACCTATCCTTTCTGGGAATTGGATGTTGACTATTATCAGGACGACATAGTCAAAAATAAAGAAGGAAATTTTTATCTGTCACTCGTAGACAATAATGGAAAAAATCCAAGCATGTCTCCTAAGGAATGGCAATTCATGCCTTACACGCATCCGTACTTTTTTCTACGAGATACAGCAAAAGTAGAGGACTTAAACAAATTGTTGAGTCATGAACATCCTTATATTAGGACGTACGCGTTTGGAGCCCTCGCTCATAGAAAACCAGATGGGCTATTCAAAATCCTTACAGACAATTTAGGTGACACAACAAGAATTTTACAAATGACAAGTGACTTTGGATATGAGGTTTGTCCAGCCGACCTTATGGTTATGTATTTGTTGAGTGACTTGACCACAGAACAGAAAAAAATCTTGAGACATTAATTCGAACCAAATACAAACATCTTGAGGAGACAAAAAAAATGCTTGAGTACAAATAAAGTACCCAAAGCCATGTTGGTGTTCTTCAACAACATGCACTACATTCATAATTGTTACCACCAAATAATTATGAAATTTAAAATTGAATCAAACACATTAAAGGGCTTGTTGATAAACGTAGGTTTAGCAGCAGGACTTTTGATTATTTTATCCTTTACATTTTTCTATAAAGTTTTGCCAGGCATAACAAATAAGGATAAAGTTGTCACTGTTCCTGATTTGACCGGAATGAGTTTTGAAGAGGCAAAAAAATTTTTAGAGACAAGAGAATTAGGTTTCGAGGTGACTGATTCAGCTTATGATTCAGAGATGAAACCGTTGACTGTGTTAGAGCAATTCCCCAAACCACTTTCAAAAGTTAAAATTCAGAGAAAAATAAATTTAAAACTGAATGCACGAAATGCGCCCTTAATTGCTATTCCGGATTTTACGGGTTCAACATTTGATTTTGCGCAAAGGCAATTGAAGTCTTTGGATTTAAAAATTGCAAGCGTTAAGTACCGACCAGACATTGCACCCGGCTCGATCTTGGAATTACTTTTTAACGGCATCAAAGTTCAAGCTGGACAAAAAATTCCAAAGGGATCAAAGGTTGATTTAATAGTTGGTACCTTCACTGATAAGCCATTTCCATTACCTGACTTTACAGGAATGGATTATGCTACTGCTGAACTTTTATTATTTGGATCGAATTTAAAAATTGGACAAATACATAATGAAATTGATGCGAAAGAGGGAAGTGGAATAATTCAAAAACAGAGTCCATTGCCAGGTGATTCAGTTAAAAGTTTTGACACAGTTGAGCTTTGGGTTTTTAACTTTAAGATAGAAGAGTAATAAGTCCACCAACATGGACGGATTATAGAATAATTAGTCCTTCATAAACTTATAATGCCTTCTCACATTTCCGTTCGTAACGCGAGCGATGTACATACCTGGATTGAGTTTGGAAACATCGTGGTTGATGGTCCAGGTTTCATCCATTAATTCTCTTGAGTCGTTCCAGGTTTTGCCTTGTGTGTCAATAATTTCCAAATGGAAATCGTCTTCCATAATGGCCAGCTCCTGTTCTTCTGATAAATTGATTGATAGCGTACTGGATGCGGGATTGGGATACAAAAGAGCTGTTGCATATGGAGCACTAATGTTTATTACTTCTGAATTTTTGTTTGATGCTGCGCGGCCTGACGCATAATTCGGATAAATTGTTTTGATTTGCTGAATAGCGTCAAGATCGAAACCGTCTGCTGCATTGTTGAACGCCAGGGATTCTGTTTCAATGCAGGTATTTTTTTCTCTACGTTTGGCAAGCGGGTTGGTTACGTCTACTACTTTCACAAATTGTATCCAATCCAATCCAGCGTGTTGGATATCAAACTCAGTATCGAGCGTGGCCCGGCACTCTTCCTGAGGATCGCTGGTATTCGTATACCCTAATGAAGTCCAGTCATCGCCATTTTGAGAAATAAAAATTTCGGCTTGTTCCGGATAATTGTAGAAAGGCGGATTTCCATACGAGGTTTCAGAAACATGCAGATCAAAACCAGACTTGTTGTAAAGTGGGTTGTCGAAAGCGAGGGTGATAGAACCACCAAAGCCTAAAGAAGCAAATTGAATTCCATTGTAGTACCAATCAAAATTATTTTCCAGGTATAGCGCATTTTGTGGATGACTTCTCTTGATGTCGATTGTCTTACCATCCTTTCGTTTGCCTTGTAAAAATTCTACCACTTCCGAAGCTAGGGCTGGGGTGGTATGAAACACACCTTCGTGGACAATGAGATTGTTGATGTTATCGTAGTAGTCAATTCCAAGTCTAATACTAGTCAATGCATTGTATTTGCTCTTGTCCAAATCAAATTCGAAGAGTGAGGCGCCAGGCGTTGCAGCATACACTTTAGTTGCGGCATACAGTTTATTTCCGATGATAACCATGGTGGAACCCATCGCTCCATCAACAGGTAAATTGGGAATTTTTTTATAGAGTTGAGTTTGCGTGTCAAATTCAAATAAGGCACCAGGCTGTGCTCCTTCTGTAGATTGCGTAATGCCATATAGCTTCGGAGATGCCAAAGACAAAGTGCCTAAAGGATAGAGCCCTTCTGCAGGATTTTGAAATTCATATTTAGGAGTAAGTGTATTGCTTACAGGATCATAAGTATTCAATATTCCATTACCAAAACTGCCGCCATTTCCTATTCCATATAGTGTATTGCCGGCTGCAGTAAAGCGAAGATCTGATCCAGTTGTGAGGTATGCCAGACTCTGTTTTACCTGAAAGTTTGAGCTCTCAATATCGTACTCAAATAAAACGCCACCGTTTACGGCACCCCCTAGTTTTGTAGCACCAACTATTTTGCCATTTAATAAGGCAATATTTCCAACGGGCACTAATCCTGTTTCGTCAGAAGCAAATTCAACAAGTGTTGAATAAATCTTTTGATCAATGTCGTAAGCAAATAACTCACCTCCTTTATCGTTTCCTCCCTTTGTAATTATTCCATACAATACATTGTTGTCAATCAATAACTTTCCCTCAATTGTTTGCTGTGTTCTATAACCTTCGCATTGGCCACAATTCAAATCATGCAAGTTGGTAAGTCCAAAGGTTTCTGAGTTAACTTCAATTAACGCTCCGTAATCATTAGCACCTCCATCGGAGGTTAATGCGTAAAATGAATTACCCACTTCCAAAAAAGCTACAGGTTTTGTGCCATAGGGGACATAGTTAAAATCAGCCTCAACTTGAAGTTGATCACTTGTGATATCATATTCAAAAATGACTCCTCCGTTTCCTTTTCCTCCGGATGATGTCATGCCGACAAGTGTATTACCATAGAACCCGAGTTCTCCAAAGGGATGACTTGCAGTTTCATTAAATTCAAACAGATTGACATAATCCTTGCTCTCTGGGTCAAATGAAAATAAAATTCCATATCCCTGAATACCGCCATCGGTTGATACTCCATATAATTTTCCATTTATTAATTTGACTACGGCTCTGGGAAGTTGAGGGCTAAAGTCAATCATCTTACTCACTACTTGTGTGTTTAAGTCGAACTCAAATAAGGTGCCCAGATTATAGTTGCCACCACCGGAAGTTATTCCGAAAAGTTTGTTATTGTAGAAAGAGAGGTCACCAATCGGTCTGCTTCCTGTAACATCTGCTTTGAAATCAATTTTCTTTGCAAATTGATGTGAACTTAAGTCATATTCAAATATTGTTCCCTTTGTATAAAGACCACCCGATGTAGTTACACCATATAATTTTCCATCATGATACGTTAGGTTGCCTTCCGGGTAGCGGCCTGTCGATGAGGTAAGGGTAACCTCAAGTGAAAATAAAATAGTAAATTCAGCAGTCTTGGGGTTGTATTCAAAAATCGCACCTCCTTTTTTGGATCCACCATTGTAGGTCGTGCCATAAAATTTTCCTCCTTGCTGGATCAACCCGGACGACCGGCTTTGTAATCCAAGTTCCTTCTTGTAAGAATTCGTTGCAGGATCGTAAGAAAAAATAGAAGCCCCCATGCCTAAAGTTGCTCCGTATAATTTACCATTATACTCAACCATATTGCTTGCCAATATATCACTGCCATAAAAGTAAAAATCAATTTTTTCAATGTATTCTTTCGTTATGGGATCATATTCAAATAAAACGCCATCCTCGTTGGCACCTCCCGCAGTAGTTGCACCATAGAATTTACCATTCGAAAATTGGAATAGGCTATTTCGATCGAAGTAACCACGGGAATATACATTGTTTGTACCAATACTAGCTTGCAAGCGTGTTTCCTTAAAACCAGTTCCATCTCCATTTACTTTAAAAATAGATCCTACTCCATTCTCTCCGCCTGAAGTTGTTCCATAGAACACCTGAGCTCGGGATATAGTAAACATAAAAAGCAATACGAAGACAAGTATTGCTTTTGTTGATTTACTGTTTACTAAAAGTGGTAGTACGTTTTGAATTTTTCTAGAGGGGGTTTGAATGACTTTCATAACATGTAAGGTTAATTGATTTTAATTTTAGGCATCATGATACCGGGAATTTATTATTCAACAATAACCGTATTGATTTTGCCATCTTCATTTGGAGATGACACCATGAATGTAAAATTGCAATAGCAAATTAGAATATTACGAGGAGAAGGAGAAGCACTTGCTCCACTTTATAAAAGCAGACTTCAATATATATTGG
Source organism: Chryseolinea sp. (assembly GCA_031412655.1). Classification (GTDB taxonomy): domain Bacteria; phylum Bacteroidota; class Bacteroidia; order Cytophagales; family Cyclobacteriaceae; genus Chryseolinea. Next base: position 53,469 of record JANODK010000057.1, on the reverse strand, counting down.
TGTAGAGTGCTTACCTTCATTTTCTGAGCTGAGAACTTATGGCCACCGCATGGATACACCCTAAATGAATGCCTAAAGTAATACTTCAAATACATTATTAGGCTCATTTGCAAAAATCACAAATCGAGAAATACCTTACATAGTTGCGGTTGCGGAAAACTTCCTGGCAAATTTCAGTAACCCTCGTTGAAACTCACTTTGCCCGATTACTTGCCATTCTTATCGGGGTCACAAACCATTCGTACTTGCGATACCCTTTAAAGTCCGATTACCTTGTATTAAGCATTACTTACATCAATGCTTATGAAGACAAGTATATTAAAACTACTCATATTAATAGGACTGTTGTCCATTCAAGCAGAACTGCTTGCGCAGAACTCACCTGCAACCCAATCGTGCGTCAATAATTGTTTCACTACTGAAATTATTAAGGCTGAAAAAAATGGAGCCTGTATAAATTATGAATTCAAAGTTTCATATTCCGGTAAGTGTGACCATGCGCTTTCTCATTTCACAGTAGCCATTCCTTGTGGTGACGTGAATAATCTTTCCAACTCAAAAGGGTGGAAGCAAGTGTATGGCTATGATCCCACCACAAAACTCAAAGGATTTAAAATTGATGACATTCCGAATTTTGGTGAGACATCGCTTAAAAGTTTTATGGTAAAGTTCACGCTTTGCCCAGACGGTGGAAAATGTTCCAATAACCGTTCATGTGTAGATGAATTAAAATGCTGGGAACCTGTTGTTGCATACAAAGCTGCTACTTGTGTTTTTTATGACACACTTAAAAACAATTTTTGTCAGAATCTGGTAGCAAGCCTTCAACAAAAAAACGCTTCATGTTTTGGAGCTGCCGATGGAGCACTTTCAGTTGTTGTGACGGAAGGCGTGGCACCCTATACCTATACATGGTCAACGGGTGATACAACATCGTCTATCTTGAATCGTGCTGCCGGTAATTATTCTGTAACCATTCGCGATGCTTTTGGTGCAGAATTAATTCTTAATGGAACCATCTTGCAGCCTGCATCTATTATCATTTCAGAACCCATTACAAATGCAAGTTGTAATGGACGATCAGATGGTGCAATTGATCTGTCTGTTTCAGGAGGCAGTGGAGGTTATACCTATTTGTGGAACAATGGAGCAACAACTCAAGATCTTACTGCTTTGAAATCCGGCACGTACGTTGTAACCGTAAAGGATAGTATTGGATGTTCAATTCAAAAAACATTTAACCTCGTTAACACTTCACAGATTCAGATCACGGCAACTTCTACCTTGCCAGCATGTTCGCAATCCAATGGAAGCATTTACATCACAGTGAGCGGTGGAGTTGCTCCGTATACCTATGAATGGTCGAATGGAGCAACAACAGAAGATATTCTGAACGTACCAGCGGGTATGTATAAAGTAACCGTTACGGATGCGTCCGGATGTTCAACTGAATTGCTGTATAGTCTCAGAGAAAACAACACTCTTAAACTTTCTTCTATAGTAACGCAAACCACTTGTCTTGATGATGCATCTGGAGCAATAGATATTATTGTCAGTGGAGGTACTGCACCATACACTTACCTATGGTCGAACGGTGCTACTACTCAGGATTTAACTAACCTATTAGCAGGCATCTACAAAGTGACGGTAACGGATGTGAATGGATGTACCATCACTCTTGCAATTAGCGTATCGAAGAAAACGTTTCAGGTAAGTTCACAAGTTATTCAACCACTCTGTTATAATGAAAGCACTGGTTCAATCACGCTTACACCAACTGATGGTGTAGAACCGTATACCTATGTATGGTCAAATGGACAAACCGGAAATTCAATAACTGAAATTGCACCAGGTGTTTATAAAGTTACCGTTACAGATGCTACAGGCTGTAGTCGTTTGCTTACCTATACCATAACGAATCCTTCTCCTGTTACTTCTTCGGCTTCTGTTTCCAATACTCAATGCAATGCTGAAGGGTCGTATAACATTGACTTAACGGTTGCTGGTGCAAAGGCACCCTATACATACGTCTGGTCAAATGGAGCAATTACTGAAGATTTGAATTCATTGCAGTCAGGTACATACAATGTTACGATTAAGGATGCCAATGGATGTTTAACAACAAAACAGGTTGTTGTTAGTGGATCTGCGGCCGGATGGTCTTGTCTCATTAGTCAACCGGATTCGACAGCGGTCTGTGGCTCAATTAATAATGCATTAGCTACTTCCGTTGCCGGAGCAACCAGTTATCAGTGGACGATTCAAAGCTCGGATAGTAAATGGATTATTACCAGTGATTCAGGCAGTCCGTCCATTGTCTATACAGCAGGTGATATGAATAGCACAGCAACCTTTACGTTAACGATCATAAAAGATGGATGTACACAAACATGTTCGTACATGACCACCACATGTACTTCTCCAGATGACGGAGGAGGCGGAGATGACGGTGGTGAAAACAATGAAACCTGTGATGAATGTTTTGATTCATCGGTTACGTTGGTCAGCACAGAAGGATCGTGTAAAACGTATGAAGTAACAGTGAGCACTAATGGAAATTGTAAGCATGAACTTTCACATTGGGATATTGCCATACCATGCGGAACAGTAAAGAATACCTGGAACTCGGGTGGATGGAAAATGGAATTGGGAACCGACCCGACAACCGGAATAACAGGACTTAAAGTGGATGGTGTCAATAATTTTGGAAAAGAGTCTGCAACATTTAAAGTGAAGTTTACAATCTGTGGTGACAACTCGTGCATCGAAACGCTCAAGGATTGGGATCCGGTTGTTGCGTACAAAGCAGGACTCTGCATCGCCATCGATACTTTAAGTAATAGTGGACATAACGGTGGAGATGATGATGGTGGTGTCAAAGTTTGTGCATACCCAAATCCATTCCACGGCAATTTAAAATTTGACTGGAAATGTGATGAAGACGATTATGTTGAATTGGATATCATTGACAAATGCGGAAAGAAAGTTCAGCAGGTGTATAAAGGTAATGTCTGGAAAGGTGAGTCGTATTCTTTTGAATGTGGTGACGATAAACTGAACGATGACTTTTACATCTACCGTTTCACCTGTACCAAAAGAAAAACGCAGTATGGAAAATTATTAAAGTTACATTAAGCCAACCCCACTATGCTTGATGTAAGGGGCCGGCACGTGCTGGCCTCTTTTATTTAGTAATCAGTTCGAATTATAATAGAATGCCTAATGTTGTCCAGTGAACTTTGTCCCGGATGGACAACCTATCTGTAGCGGGTCTGACTAAAAAGTCGAGACAGCGTCTGTTTTACTCAGGTACCTATCTGAGTAAGTTCCCGTATACGCTAATCTGAGAGGCTTCATTTTACTTTTTAGTCAGCCCGGTAATGAATTGTGTTTGGAAATGTGCCACCGGGAATTTGAAATCAAGCTGCTCATTTTCTGGCACATCTTGATGCGTTTTGATCTGGTTAGGGAGGTTATTCGCCAGGAAAATTTGTGATTTTAATTTCGTGTTGAACTTGACGCGAATTTGGGTTTGCTATTTTCCCCTCATATGGTGTAGCTACAAATGTGTAGCCCCGCGACATCTAAAAAGATAAAACTGAATAGCAATTAGCGCTTTTAAACCCCATGGCACTAAGTATTGACCACCTTATTACTCCTAAAATAGTAGCATGATAAAGATCAAAGAATAATGCCTTGAATTTTAAACTTTGATTCAGTCTGCTTGTTAATAGTGTAGTAATAATCAAAAATTATAAAATGGAAACACTTCAAGCAAATGCACAATTAGTTGAAAAGAAGCGTCTGAAGCATGCTGCGGTTTATGTTGTTCAGAATTCACCTCAAATAGCAGTAGTGGAGGCACTATCTACCTATATCCCAATCGATCAATTTAAAGAGATATTCAATTTTATTGGAGAATTGGTAGCAAAAGAGAAAATTACCAAGCTCATCTTTGACAAGCGTAACCTAACGGTATTTCATCAGCCCTCAATGGAATGGTATTTTGTTGAGTGGAAAGAAAAAATGTTCGATAAGGGTTTGAAAACACACCGTAAAATTCTCCCAAAAGATGAAGTCTTCCGTCAGAGTGTAAAAATCGGAAGGGAGAAAATTAATACTATTCATCCCAATGGAAAATTTAAACTGATGGATATTGGCTACTCTGAATCCATTGATCAAGCCATCGCTCAATAAAAAAATATGGTGAGCAAAGACCCCATACCAGAAGATCAACTCCAGGAAAAAATTGGTTATCTCACCGGCCTACTGGAGAAGGAATTATTCAATATTAAGTCTACCCATTGTAGTGAATTGAATAAAATCAAAAATGCGTATGTTGACGGCATTGAATCACTCAACGCAAACTTTGAAAAACAATGGGATGATTTTAACGAACTCCATTTGAGACGCATGCTTGCATGTGAGGAGCAGGTTATTTATCTGAAGGAATTACATCACTCTCAGCGGTTAATGCTGGAAGATAGTTTGGTTTACATTAAGGAACTTGAGGGACGCTTGAAGCAACAGATTTAGGATTCTGGCAAAGTAACATGAAAGGTTGTTTTGCCGGAATTACTAATCCACTGAACGTTACCTTTCATTCGATCCACTACACTTTTTACAATATATAATCCTAATCCTTGTCCGTGCGATCGTTCAGAACCTCTAAAGAACATATCGAAAACGGAATCACTAATCCCCGTAGAAATACCTTCGCCATCATCCGTGACTTCAATGTGAAGTTGTTCAGAACTTTTACTGAAATTAACCCATACATTCCCTTCTTTGACAGGATCGCGATAGGTAATGGAATTGGAGATTAAGCACTTTAGAATATTATATAATACGAGTTCATCGGTTTGAACATGCTGTAACATATTATATTCAATTTTAATATTAACATTGCCGTAGTTAGGCAAATAACTAAGATCGCGCAGCACCTCTTCAGCAACGTTTTTTAAAGCAATATCTTTTACTTCAATTTTTTCGAACGATGCCTCCGCGAACATGGTCAGTGATTTCAGCACGTCATTCATCTGCGAAACCTTTTGATTCATGTAGGTATGTAGATTGGTTTGAGAAGGTGTTAGATTTTCACTTCTCATTAAATCCAGCAGCCCTTCAAGTGATGAAACCGGAGTTTTTAAATCGTGTGACGCCCGATAAAGAATTTGATCTAATTCCTCATTTCGTTTCTGAAGTTGTTGTAAGGTTTCTGCGAGCGAATTATTTTTCGACACTAACTCTTCAATGGCAGCGGTGAGTTCTTCCTTTTGAGCTTGAAACTCTTCTTTTTGGTCCGAAAGGTCACCTTCTCTTTCTTCTAACTGTCGGTTTTTTAATTGAAGAGCAGAAATCAGGTCTTGTAAATCTGAGTTTTCCATTTAACCCAATGTTATTGAAATTTTGGGAGAATAAAAGTGGAATTGTGGTTAGAGGTAAGAACTAAGGTGTTTTTTGCTTTTGACATTCTTTGCAAATATGTCTGAAAGCACACTAGACAATCACGGTATTCAGTTGCGGATGATGCATGATCAGCTTAAACCAATACGTGTAGGCTTCAGGATTTTCTTTTATATCGGTGCGAAGAGTAGATAAGTCTGTAAACTTCCAATCTTCTACTTCTTCATCATTGATTAGCGGATCGCCATCATGTGTGCCAATAAATACGTGGTCGCATTCGTACTCGATTAAATTATCATCAAGATTAGTTTTGTAAATAAACTTGTAGGCAAACTCTGGTTTCAGATCAATACCCATTTCCTGAATCAGTTTTCTGCGCGTTGCTTCTTCCATTGATTCACCTGGTAGCGGATGGCTGCAACACGTGTTGGTCCATAAACCACCGCTGTGATATTTTCCAATGGCTCGTTTCTGTAACAGGATTTCACCTTTTGAATTAAAGAGCAGAACCGAAAAGGCACGGTGCAATATTCCCTTTTGATGGGCTTCCAGTTTTTCCATCGTGCCGATGGCGTTGTCGAATTCATCAACCAGAATAACGTGTTCCATTAAAGCATATTGAATTGATGTTTCAAATAAGAATAAGCCAGTAATCTTGCTTTATGTCGCTTGCGGATACTGATGCGCGATTTCAAAACACGTTCGGATGGTGTGTTCTGAATTTTCTTAAATAACGCGAGATAATATACATACGCTACATACACACCGAAGCGAGCTGATCGTGGAAGTTGTTTAATTCCTTTGTATCCTTCGTCAAAATCAGCTTTAATGCTTTCTTCAATTTTGTGTTTGTTCGCATCATCGAAATTAGAAAGATCAATTTCCGGAAAATAAGTACGACCCATTCCAATGTAATCGGCATTGAGATCACGCAGGAAATTTATCTTTTGAAAAGCCGAGCCTAGACTCATAGCAAAGGGCTTAAGCGTATTATACATTTCATTGTCGCCCTTACAAAAAACGCGAAGGCACATTAAGCCAACCACTTCTGCAGAGCCAAGAATGTATTCCTTTAATGTATCGGATGTGTAATTTTTCTTAACCAAATCCAGTTCCATACTCTTTAAGAACTGATCAATTAATGGTTTTTCAATTTGATAATGATTGACCGTGGCTTGGAAACTATTCAATATAGGATTCAAACTTATTTTTTCTTCTATCGATCTATAGGTGTCTTCTTTGAACCGGTTCAACAATTGGGCTTTATCGTAGTCATGAAAGGTGTCAACAATCTCATCGGCAAAGCGAACGAATCCATACACAGAATAAATGGGATCACGCAATTCTTTTTCCAGACAACGGATGCCTAACGAGAAAGAAGTGCTGTACGCATTTGTTGTAATGCGACTGCAGCGAATGGAAACCGTGTCGAAAATCTCTTTCATCAACTGTCAATTTACAAATTCCTGATGTCTTTTAATCAATTCTTTTGCGACCACCTGTCCTGAAATTAAAGAGGGAGGAACTCCGGGACCTGGAACGGTGAGCTGACCTGAATAAAACAGGTTTATTACTTTTTTGTTTATAATCGAAGGTTTTAAATTAGCAGTCTGTAGCAGGGTATTAGCCAAACCATAGGCATTGCCCTTAAAAGAGTTGTAATCGCCAATGAAATCTGCATGGGCGTAACTTCTTTTATACACAATGTGATCGCGAATATTTTGTCCCATCAGGTTTTCAAATCGTCTCACAATAACATCAAAATATTTTTCTCTCATTGCTTCTGAATCTTCAAGTCCTGGCGCCACAGGTACAAGGATAAAAATGTTTTCGCAACCTTCAGGTGCAACTGTCCGATCGGATTGTGAGGTGCACGAAACGTAAAACTGCGGTGACGAAGGCCATTGCGGATCGTCATAGATTTCCCGCGCATGGACTTTGAAATCCTGATCGAAGAATAAAGTATGGTGAAGGATATTATCAATTTTCTTATTGATTCCTAAATAGAAGATCAGGCTGGAAGGCGCCATAACTCGTTTCTGCCAATATGATTCTGTGTACGTGCGATGCGTTTCAGGTAACAAGTGTTGTTCTACATGATGATAATCGGCACTCGCCACGATGTAATCAAACTCGCGAAGACTATTGTTTACCAAAACACCTTTTGCTTTTAATCCATCAACATCAATGCGCTGAACAGCACTGTTGAATTCCATTTTTACCCCTAATGATTTGGCGAGCGTCACCATCCCATCAATCACTTTAAACATGCCTCCTCTTGGATACCAGGTTCCGAGGGCCATGTCAGCATAATTCATCAGACTATACAATGCAGGAGTATCCTCAGGTTTTGCTCCCAGAAACAAAACCGGAAATTCTAACAATTGAATTAAGCGAGGCTCTTTAAAAAACTTTCGGATGTAAGTAGAGATGGATTGGAAAACGTGCATGCTAAACACACCTTTCATCAAATCAATATCGATGAATTCAGTTAGCGATAAACCAGGATTATAAACCAGTTTGTTTACGCCAATATCATATTTCAATTTTCCCTCTTCCAGAAATTGGAGAAGATGTTTACTGCTACCAGGTTCTAATCGATCGAACATCTTGCACAACGCCTCTACACCGGAAGGAATATCCAATACATCATCTTTAGAATACACAATCCGATAGGAGGGATCTAATCGATCAAGTGTGTAATAATCTGAAACTTTTTTACCGAAATGGTTGAAGAATTTTTCGAACACATCGGGCATCCAATACCAGCTTGGGCCCATATCAAACGTAAAACCGTTGGATTGAAATTTTCGTGCGCGTCCACCAGCGGATTCGTTTTTCTCGAGTATAGTAACATCAAATCCTTCCTTTGCCAAAAAGCAAGCAGCTGATAATCCCGCGAAACCCGAACCAATTACCGCTACACGGCTCATTTGATAAAAATTTAGAGGGAAATTTAATTATATCCCTGCAATCTTTTCTGTATTTCTTTCCGGGCATGGAAGATTCGATTCTTCACCGTACCAATCGGAATATGGAGATGCTCAGAAATTTCATGATACTTATAGCCCGTTACGTGCATTTTGAAGGGTATCAGTAAGTCATCTTGAATAGCCCCTACATTTCTCCAAATTTCCTTAAACTCCATTGATTCGTGGGGTCTGTTGAAAGTGTGTTCATCTTCGACATTCAGAAAGTACAGATCTTTGGTTTTATCGGTAGAGGTTTTAGCTCTTTGATTTTTACGGTAGTTGTTGATGAAGGTATTCCGCATAATGGTGAAGAGCCATCCTTTCAAGTTTGTATCGTCTCTGAATTTATCCCGATAGGTAAGGGCCTTTAACATTGTATCCTGAACAAGATCCAGACATTCATCCCGATCGTGGGTAAATCTGCGGGTAAAAGTCAATAATGTACTTCTCAAACCTGAAATTTCGGTGGTAAATTCTGTAGTTGTCATAATACTTATTGTTTAATGATTATTTGTAAATGTTAAACAAATATAACTACTTATACGGAATAACCTACATTATTGTTTAAACATTTACTTAATATGATAAACAATAATGTATTAAAGCCCCTGATTGGCCAGATAACTGTTTTGAATGGTTTATAAGCTGGATTGAAATTTCCGCTTAAACTTTAAATACGAAGCTTCAGCTTACATCAGATCTTTCAATTCTGAAGCTCGGGAGAAGAATTGGAGATTATCGGTCTTGGTACCAGTGAAACGCTGAACCTGATAGCCAGAAATGAGAATGGTGATCTTTTGAAAATCAGTTGTGAGTCTCTTTAAATACAGTTCGATATTTCCATTTGGAGCTGAGGTAATAGAAGTGAGCATCATATCTGGCTGATGCACCTCAATAATCTTCTTCAAATCCTCGTGTGGTACACTCTGACCCAGATAATAGGTTCTATGCCCATTCTTGCGAGCGAGATAATTATAGAAAAGTAATCCCATTTCGTGCATTTCACCTTCGTGTAGAAAAAGTATAATTTTCTTAGCGGTCTTGGGTGGAATGGGAAGACCGTCAATAGCAACAATTATTTTTTGACGGATGAGGTTGGAGATAAAATGTTCATGTGCGGGCGTTATATTGTGAGTTTGCCAGAGTATGCCAATCTTCTCTAGGAAAGGATATACTACATCCGTTATCGTTTTCTCAAAGCCAAATTTCAGAATGATGTTGTTCAATATTCTTTCAAACATCTCTTCTTCCATGTCGATCATGGCCACTACCATCTGATCGATATAGACCGTAGCTTCAAGATTCACCTCGCTGATCTCCATGATCTTTTTGTTCATGGCATCAAGCGACATGTCGGCAATCCTGGAAATTTTTATTCCATTATTATTGAGCAGTGATACATTGATGATTTTTTTGAGATCATCATCAGAATAGAAACGGATGTTGGTAGTGGTTCGGGACGGGTCGATCAGTTTATAGCGCTTCTCCCAGATGCGGATGGTGTGTGCTTTTATGCCTGATAATTGTTCGAGTTCTTTTATAGAATACTTACCCATCGATCCGATTTTATAAGGCCTTAACAGTTGAATGCAAAAATAGTTTTTTAGGCCGGCCGGAAACCATACTTTTAGTTCGTGTCATCAAGCAATATAAAAATAGGAAAAGATTGGTTCGCAGGTCGCGGATGGAAACCTTTTGCTTTTCAGCTCGAAGCCTGGCAAGCCTACCTGGATGGAAAAAGTGGTTTGGTAAATGCGCCAACGGGAAGTGGTAAAACCTATTCTTTAATGATGCCTGCTATGCTCGAGTTTATTCGCGATCATGAAGATTATAAAATAAAAAAGAACAACGGACTTCAAATTATCTGGATAACTCCCATTCGGGCATTGTCGAAAGAAATTGAGTTATCAGCGAAGCGGTTGATTGATGGATTGGAATTAAGCTGGCAGGTAGGTGTTCGCTCGGGTGACACCTCTCTAAAAGAGCGCGCTAAACAAAAAGAGAAACCTCCGGAGGTTTTGATCACGACTCCTGAAAGTCTGCATCTCTTGCTTGCCCAGAAAAACTATCCTGATTTCTTTAAAGACTTGAAAGTGATTGTTGCCGATGAGTGGCATGAACTCCTGGGCTCCAAGCGTGGTGTACAAGTAGAACTTGCTTTCTCCCGATTGAAAGGTATTCATCGTCATCTTAAGATCTGGGGTATATCCGCAACGATTGGTAATATGGAGCAAGCGCTCGAAGCGTTGCTTGGAAATTATTATCACGAGAATAAATACTGCCTCATCAAAGCCGATATTGAAAAGCGAATAGAAGTAGTTTCCGTAATGCCTGATTCGGTCGAGCGTCTTCCGTGGGCCGGCCATTTAGGAATTCACCTCTTATTAAAAGTCATTGACATCGTAAAAGAAAGTAAGACCACACTCATCTTTACCAATACACGCTCCTTCGCAGAGATATGGTATCAGAAAATGCTGGACAAAGCTCCCGAACTTTCCGGATTGATAGCCATGCATCATGGATCAATCAGTCCGGAGTTACGAAATTGGGTGGAGGAACAATTACACGAGGGCAAACTCAAAGCCGTGGTATGTACTTCCAGTCTTGATCTTGGTGTTGATTTTCGCCCGGTGGAAACGGTGATCCAAATTGGCGGACCAAAAGGTGTTGCCCGTTTTTTACAGCGTGCGGGTAGGAGTGGCCATCAACCTGGTGCACTGAGTCGAATTTACTTTGTGCCTACTCATTCGTTAGAGTTGATGGAAGCTGCTGCACTTCGCGAAGCCATTAATAAGAAAGTAGTTGAACATCGTGTTCCCTATATCCGGTCATTTGATGTGTTAATTCAATATCTGATTACGCTTGCTGTCTCCGATGGCTTTGAGCCGGATAAAATTCTTGAAGAGATCCGAACTACATTATGTTATTCAAGCGTAACAGATGATGAATGGTATTGGCTTTTGAATTTTATAACAACGGGTGGAGATGCGCTTCAGGCCTATGATGAATATCGAAAGGTAATTATCGAAAACGGAATCTATAAAGTCGAGAGTCGCGCCATTGCAATGCGGCATCGTTTATCCATTGGGACGATTGTGGGAGACAGTTCAATGTTCGTTCGTTTTGTTTCTGGAAAATATTTGGGCACCATTGAAGAATATTTTATCTCGCGCTTAAATCCGGGAGATGTGTTCTGGTTTGCAGGCAGATGTCTGGAGTTGGTGCGAATTAAAGAAATGGAAGCCCAAGTGCGCAAGTCAAATCGTAAATCAGGTAAGGTTCCTTCATGGCAAGGTGGACGAATGCCCTTGTCATCTCAACTCAGTGAGATGATTCGAAATAAATTAGATGAAGTGGTGCAAGGCAAAGAGAAAGATGAAGAAATGATTTTCCTGAAACCGCTTTTCGACTTGCAACAAGAACGTTCTAAACTTCCTTCAAAGAATGAATTCTTAATTGAATACCTACAAACCGAAGATGGGTATCACGTAATGATGTATCCTTTCGATGGGAGATTTGTTCACGAAGGTATGGCGGCTTTAGTCGCGTATCGCATTGCGCAGTTGCAACCCATTACATTCTCCATTGCCATGAATGATTATGGTTTTGAATTACTCTCTGATCAGCCTATCCCGATTGAGGAAGCTGTAGAAACAAATGTATTAGGGATGGAAAATTTGCTACATGATATTCAAGCTAGTATTAACTCGACCGAAATGGCGAGAAGAAAATTCAGAGACATCGCAGCTATTTCAGGATTGGTGTTTAAAGGATATCCAGGCAAACCGGTAAAAGACAAACACCTTCAGTCATCATCTCAATTATTCTTCAATGTATTTAATGACTATGAAGCGCACAGTTTGTTATTGCAACAAGCGTTTGAGGAGGTAATGGATTTTCAACTAGAAGAAGCGCGACTTCGAAATGCACTGGACCGAATTGCTCAACAGAAAATTATTATCACCTATCCCGACAAGCCAACTCCGTTTGCTTTCCCCATCATGGTCGACAGGCTAAGAGAAAAATTAACTTCCGAAAAATTGGAAGACAGAATTAAAAAGATGGCGTTACAGTATGAGTAGTGTCAAGTTCCAGGTTTGAGGTTTCATGTTCCAGGTTGCTGACGCATTCTAAATTCACTATTCTATATTCTTTTAGAATCCATCATCTTCCTCTTTCTTCTTTTCCTCTTCTGGCTTCGCATCTTCAACCTTAGATTTTTTTACTTTCTTTTTCTTCTTCGGTTTTTCTTCTACTGGTGCATTTGAATCAGTTGGCGTAACCGCTTTATCTTTTTTCTTCAGGAATGAAAAGAGCCCTTTCTTCTTCGCTTTTGGTTCGATTGCAGTGGTGCCTGGTGGCAAGGCATCTTCATCCACATAATCAAAATCATCGGATGATTTAATTGGGGCCTGATTGGTTGAATCTGGTACTTCTTTATTTTTCTTTTTGAATAATCCCTTAAAGAAACCAAACACACCTTTCTTCGCTTTATTTCCTTTTGCAGATTTACCAGATGCCTCCTGACTCTGCTTTTCCTTCGACAATTTCACATCGGGCAAAATGAGATAGTCGCGTAAATAATACATGTAATTATCCTGCTCAACATTAAAACGAACATCGGTGATTACATACTTGGGAGTTTCAGCAACATACTTTCCGGTGGCTGGATCATAGATTAAACTGTCAGGGAAATCGTATTTCAGCAGACGCACTTCTTTGTCTGTTGTAATCATATAAGGTTCTTCCTCCACTTCGCCTGTTGAGTCTTGCGGAATATCAACAATGTAAACGCTATCAATCACGGATCGCGCAGCAAGATCTAATTCTGCACCAGCCACAATATCATCATTACCAATTACGAGCGAATCCGGAAGTTTTACATTCACATCCTTCATCACCACCGTACTCATGTTCCTGATTTTTTTGCGGTAGGTTATCGGCTCAGCAATGAGGTATTTCGTTTTGCTGGCGGTGTAATACACTTTGGGTGTAGAATCTTCATTGAGGTAACTAAATTTCTTGCGCAACTCGTCCTGATCGTAGATAAATGCACTTTGATAGGCAGGACAAATCATACGCTGTGTGCACGCGCTGAGGAGGATAAAGCATATAATAGCAAAAAATGCCCTCTTCATTGATAGGGGTAATCAAGCAAAAATAAAGATTTTAAGGAGAAATTTTAGCAAATGAAACGTTTTGTAACCGTTTGACTATCAAATCACATGGTTTCTAACGCTGTTTTTTGGGTTTTAGTGAGTCCACCTACCACTAATTGATACGATTCGTCTATCCACTGGCGCAAAAGCTTGTCTGGAATGGAGCCGTCTAAGAGTACCGTGTTCCAGTTTTTTTTGCTCATGTGGTAGCCGGGTTGTACGGCTGCATACTTCTCCCGTAGCTCCACCGCATGTTCAGGATCACACTTCAGATTGATGCTGCTGAAACCATTGATCCCGGTGAGGGCAAACATTTTCCCCATCACTTTGAGCACAAGCGTCTCTTCATCAAAAGGAAACTCTTCCGTTACACCTTTCTTGTTCAGGCAATACGTTCTGAAACTTTCGATGTTCACGTTTACAATCGTGGTTTGATCGCTAACTTGTAGATGAGGTATAATACGCCCAACAGAAAAACAACAATTGAAATTTTATTGATGCCGTGCATGGCACGTAAAGTAAAGTCAGGTTTGCTATTCGGATCTTTCTTGCGGAAGAAATAACCACCCACTTCACCCAGACTAAAAAATTCTTTTAATGAGCGTTTCTTCTCTTCCATTTCTTTTAGTTTTTATTCACTTCACTTGCTTCTACCCAATCTCCATGTTCTCGGATCAAATCAATTAATTCATCCACCGCTTTAGCAGTCGGAACATTTCTGCGCACTACCTCTTTCCCCTTGTATAAAATTATTTTGCCAGGTCCAGAACCCACATATCCATAATCCGCATCCGCCATTTCACCCGGGCCATTTACAATACAACCCATTATACCAATCTTCAATCCTTTTAAATGACTGGTGCGCAAACGAATCTTTGCAGTTGTCTCTTGTAAATCGAAAAGTGTGCGACCGCACGAAGGACATGATATGTATTCCGTTTTCGAAATGCGCGTGCGTGTCGCTTGTAAAATGGTGAAGGCTGTTTCGTTTATGATTTTATCGGAAGCACAGTTTTCAGCGGAGATAAAAACGCCATCTCCTAAACCATCCACCAACAATCCACCCATGTCGGTTGCAGCATAAAGTTGCAATTGTTCTGCCGAAATATTTTTGTAATTACATTTGATGATCACCGGAACCTCACACCCATTGTTCATCAACTCAACAAACAATCTGCGCTGCTCGGCCATTCCATGTTCGTTGTTAGTGTCAATAACCAGTACTGCTGTTTTATCTTCTTTTAACTTATTGATCAGAACTTCATTCACATCGGTAAGGGAAGCCTTGATGAAATTCAATTTCTCGGATTGCTCAACACCTTTAATGTACTGTTGAACTTGAAGCAATGGATACGCTCGGTCTTTTGATTTTTGAGTTGTCCAGGTTTGATGATGGAAGATTAATCCCAACGTTCCTGGAATTTCAAAGTCGATGGTTTGATCTCCTAGAAAAATATAATCGCATGCTACATCCGTAATGTTCCACTTATCTAATGGAACTGAATAGTGATAACCTAATGCAAATAAGGAAGCTGCCGTAATTTTGTTCTTCGTAGAAAAATCAGCAACCACGCGTGGCACGTGATGTCCACCTCCAATGTTTACAACTTCAAGTGATTTTCTTCTATTGTATTCAAAAGGAGTAATCGGATAATGATCAATCGCAGGAATAGTGTGATGGTTCGCACGTTTGTCATACCGCTTGGCCAATTCATACGCTACGGGTACTTCTGCTTCAGGTTCTTCAGTAAGTGAAACGCGAATGGTGTCTCCTAATCCATCTTCTAATAGGGTACCAATACCTACCGATGATTTAACTCGTCCGTCTTCACCATCACCGGCTTCGGTAACACCAAGATGTAAAGGGTAGGGTTTGAAATTTTCTTCCTCTAACTTTTGAACAAGCAATCGATACGCCTGCACCATCACTTGCGGATTGCTTGACTTCATCGATAGCACAATATTGTAGTATTGTTCGTCTTCGCAGATCCGAAGAAATTCCAAAGCGGATTCAACCATTCCCAACGGGCTATCACCAAAGCGACTCATGATGCGATCAGAAAGTGAACCATGGTTTGTGCCGATGCGCATGGCCGTTCCATACTCTTTGCAAATCTTAATCAACGGAATAAACTTCGCGCGAATGCGATCAAGTTCTGCCTGATACGATGCTTCTGTATAATCAATCGTTTCAAATCTTTTTTTATCGGCATAGTTGCCTGGATTGATACGAACCTTTTCTACTAAACGCGCGGCAAGTTCGGCAGCGTTGGGAGTGAAGTGTATATCGGCAACAAGCGGAACGTTATATCCTCTTACCTTAAGTCCTTTCTTTATCTCTTCCAGATTCTGTGCCTCTTTAATACTGGGTGCAGTAATGCGCACATATTCACAACCGGCCTCCACCATGCGAATGGTTTGCTCGATCGATCCAGCCGTATCCATCGTATCAACAGTCGTCATGGATTGTATGCGGATGGGATTGTTTCCACCCATGGCTACATCACCAATCTTTACTTCAATCGTTTTTCTTCGGCTGTATTGAACCAGGCTGTTGCAGTATGCTTTCGCACTTTCGAGTTGTGAGATCAAGGAAATCGAATTTGTTACAAAATTAACCCTAATCGAAGTGATTTTGTTACCAGATCGTTTAAAAAGGTTCAATGTTCCATGTTCCGGGTTTATGTCCACAGTCCACAGACGACTGTCCACGGTGGACTGTGGACTGTGGACCGTGGACTTTAGACTAAATGTCTTATTCTCTATTTTTGTAGGGTGTTCAAATTTTCTTGTAACAATTCCCACAGTTTGCCGACATATCCCACAGTTAACCTAATATGCCCGAAAAAAGCAGTGTATTCGATATGATAGGCCCTGTAATGATAGGCCCGTCCAGCTCACACACCGCGGGTGTTGTTCGAATTGCAAGGGCGGCCGTGAAGCTTTTAGGGGGTATTCCCGATCATGCCGACATCACTTTTTATAATTCCTTTGCCTCAACATACGAAGGTCATAGCAGCGATCGCGCCATCATTGCAGGTTTGATGGATTTTAAAACGGACGACAAGCGAATAAAAGAATCTCTTGATCTGGCAAAGGAAAGCGGATTGGTCTATACATTTAAATCGGTTGGCAATGCCTCAACACTTCATCCCAATACCATTAAGCTGGTATTGAAAAAAGGTGATCAAGGCATTGAAGTGATTGGTGAAAGCAGGGGCGGAGGCATGATTAACATTGCCGAAGTAAATGGCTTCAAAGCCGACTTCACCACCAACCTGCACACCATTATCATTACTGCTGAAGACGTAAAAGGAAGCATAGCATTTTTGGCGAATGTATTAGCGCATGATGACTGCAACATCGCCACCATGTCGGTTTCGCGCAAAGGAAAAAATGATTTGGCCTGTCTTGTTATTGAAATGGATTCCGGACTCAAGGCTGTAACATTAGCCTACATTAAGAGTCTTAGCTGGATAAAGGAAGTGAACTATATTCCAAACGTAGATTGATGAATTATACTACATGATGAAAACTAAATTACTCTGTTTTGTTCTGCTGCTGATTACGGTTACTGTTCAGGCACAGAAAACTGATTCGCTGCCCGCTTCGAATGTGTGGTCGTTGAAACAGTGTATTGATTATGCACTGGCAAATAACCTAGCCGTACAACGTAGTAACTATAACGTAGAGACCGGTGAGATTAACTTACGTCAATCGAAAATGGCTTTGCTTCCAACGCTGAATGCCTCTGCGAACTATAGTTTTAACTGGGGACGATCCATTAACCCCGTAACAAACGAGTTTGTGAATTCTGAGATTCGTGCTTTAAGCCCAAATGCGAATGCGAACGTAACATTGTTTAATGGTTTCAGGCTTCAGAATTTATTGAAGCAAAGCCAACGTGACTATCAGGCCTCAAAAGAAGACCTTGCTAAATCAAGGAATGATATTAGTATCAACATTGCCACGCTTTTCATCAATGTGGTTTTTAATAAAGAGCAGTTGGAAAATGCAAAGTTTCAGTTGAGTTCTACACAACAACAATATGAACGCACCAAAAAACAAGTGGACGCTGGCGCATTGCCTAAGTCAAACGAATTGAATTTGGATGCGCAAGTAGCAACGAATGAGCTTACTTTAATTCAACGGGAGAACGCGCTGAATCTTGCGCTGCTTCAACTCAAACAAGCACTTCAATTGCCAGCGGGTACACCATTGGATGTAGAAATTCCGAAAGTGGAAGTGGAAGATTTAGTCCTTGATCAATCACGCGATCAGATTTACGACATCGCGAGACAAACTATGCCAGAAATTCGAAGCGCCAATTTAAAAGTGGAAAGCGCTACGTTTGCTGCAAAGGCTGCAAAGGGAGCTTTGTATCCAAGATTGAGTTTATTTGGCTCGCTTAATACAAACTATTCAAGCGCTTCCGACAGACAACGATTTGTAGCCGATGGTGGCGATCCCACCGTAACGGTTCCTCAGGTAGGTGTCGTCAATGTAAGTGGAACAGACTATCCTGTATATGCTCAAAACCCGGTTTCGGTTCCCAGTGGTACAATCGTAGATGGCTACGGTTACCGCGACCAATTACAGGATAATATCTATCGTGCAGCGGGTATTTCACTATCGATTCCGATATTCAATGGTTTACAAACACGGTCAGCTTACCAGCGATCTGTGATCACAAAGGAAGTAACCTCTATCGCTGCGAAAGAAACCGAGAATACGCTTCGTCAAAGTGTTGAAACTTCATACAACGATGCCGTTGCTGCTGCAAAAACCTACAACTCATCAATTCGTCAGGTAACGGCACGTGAAGAAGCGTTCCGCATGACCAAGCAACGCTTCGAAAATGGTGCAGCGAATTATGTAGAATATCAAGTGGCAGAGAATGATCTGTTCGGAGCAAAGTCAGACTTGGTGAGGGCCAAATACGATTTCATCTTCAAGAAAAAAATATTAGATTTTTATCAAGGCAAACAACTCGAATTTTAATATCCCATAGGCAATGGCAAAACAAAGCAAGAAATCAAACAAGTTAATTTACGGACTCATCGGGGCTGTCGTAATTCTCATCATCGTTATCCTCGTTGGTAAGTCGGCTGGCTGGATCGGCAAGCCCAAAGAAATGGAGGTCGATTTTAGCAAAACAAAACGGGTAACTATTGTCGAAAAGGTAAGTGCCTCAGGAACGGTGCAACCGGTAACTGAAGTAAAAATTGCTCCGGAAGTTTCAGGAGAAATCATTGCCTTACTCATTGAAGAAGGTGATTCTGTTGCGAAAGGAGAAACACTGGTTAAAATTCGCCCTGATACCTGGCAAAGTCAGTTAGATCGCGCGCAGGCGGGTCTAAGTCAGCAACGTGCTAACCTGGAGCAATCACGCGCCAGCTTATCGCGTGCAAAAGCAACGTTCATACGCGCAGAAGCAGAGTATAACCGCCAGGAAAAATTGTTCAATGAGAAAGTAATCTCAGATTCTGATTGGCAATTGGCAAAGCAAAACTATGAGATCGCAAAGAATGATGTTACATCCGCTGAGCAATCGGTGGAGGCTTCACGTTATGTTATTAACAGCACACAAGCATCGCTGAACGAAGCACAGGAGAATTTCAGAAAGACTGCTGTTCAGGCGCCAATGAAGGGTGTGGTTTCCAAACTCATTGTTAAAAATGGTGAACGTGTAGTAGGAACAGCAACCATGACCGGAACAGAAATGTTGCGCATTGCCGACTTGAGCAAAATGGAAGTGCGCGTAAACGTAAATGAAAACGACATCGTGCGGGTTCATTTAGGCGATACAGCAATCATCGATGTCGATGCATATGCCATTCAAAATAAAACATTCAAAGGGATTGTAACACTCATCGCCAATACAGCAAAAGATAAAGTTTCAACGGATGCCATCACTGAGTTTGAAGTACGAATTTTAGTACTCAGTTCTTCGTATCAGGATTTGGTGAAAGCAGGTAACAAGTTTCCGTTCCGTCCGGGCATGACAGCCAGTGTGGATATCATGACCACGCGAAAAGATAATGTACTGTCTGTGCCGCTTGCCTCTGTAACAACACGCGGAGCAGATGAAAAGAAGGCTACTGAAAATAAAGGTGGAGGACCAGATGGACCTCCAGGTGAAGCAAGTAATGAGAATACAGATGCTAAGCCTGTGAAAAAGAAAGAAGAGAAGACAGTGGTCTTCCTGAACGAAAAAGGCGTGGCTAAAATGGTTGAAGTAAAAACCGGTATCAGCGATTACGATAACATTGAAATCATTTCTGGCATAAGCGATAGTTCAGTTGTCATTACAGGACCATTCCTGGTAGTAAGCAAGCGAATAAAAGACGGAGACAAGATTCGGGCAACCGAGAAGAAGGAAGAGAAAAAGAAAGAAGACGACAAATAACAACAAAAGCCCCCGACTAAACCGGGGGCTTTTTGTTAATATTGCTTCCCTAAATCAAGAGTTATGGTAAAGCACCCCTGGCATGAAGTTTCCGTAGGCGATAATCCGCCTGAATTTGTAAACGGTATTATTGAAATACCGAAAGGCTCACGTGCAAAATACGAGATCGATAAAGACAGTGGTTTAATTAAACTCGACCGTGTCATTTATGCTTCCATGTATTACCCATTGAACTATGGTTTCATTCCGCAGACTCTGGGCGAAGATCATGATCCATTGGATATTGTAGTGCTCACGCAAGTTTCCGTGGTACCCAATTGCTTGATTCCTTCCAAAGTAATTGGCGTGATGCGAATGATTGACAGAGGAGAAGGCGATGATAAAATTATTGCAGTGGCCATGCAGGATGCGAGTGTAAGTCATATTAACGATGTAAGCGAACTGCCGGAGTATTTCAAAGTCGAACTGAAACACTTCTTTGAAAACTACAAAGTGCTGGAAAATAAGGTTGTTACCGTGGATGAATTTGAATCAAAGGACACTGCAAAAATCGTTATTCAGGAAAGCATTGACCGATACAAGCGAGAGTTCAAAAAATGATGTGTTTTTCTGACTGTTGATGTCTATTGATTAACAGGGCATGCTTGCTATCTTTGCCCTGCATGAATGTATCGGTCATCTTTAGTACCTATAACTCCCCGGCATGGCTTGAAAAAGTATTGTGGGGATATGAATGTCAAACGCATGGCAATTTTGAAATCGTCATTGCCGATGACGGATCAGGTGAACCCACCCGACAATTGATTGAAAAGTTTAAGCGGGAGTCTACGTTAAAAATCAAACACGTATGGCAGGAAGATGATGGGTTTCAAAAATCCAGAATCTTAAACAAAGCCATTGAAGCCGCCTCCGGAGATTACCTTGTTTTTTCGGATGGCGATTGCATACCGCGTCATGATTTTATTGCCGTCCACGTGGCACATGCACAACAAGGATATTTTTTATCGGGAGGATATTTTATGCTGCCGATGGATACGAGCAAAACCATTACACGCGAAGATGTTGTGAGTGGCAAATCGTTTGATGTAAAATGGTTGCGCGCGAATGGATTGCCTTCTACCTATAAAACGCTTAAGCTTACAACTTCGAAGTTTGTTGCTGCCTTCATGACCATGATTACACCAACGAAAGCAACCTGGAACGGACATAATTCTTCCGGATGGAAAAAAGATCTTGTAGCGGTGAATGGATTTAATGAAGACATGCAATACGGTGGACAAGATCGTGAGTTGGGCGAACGGTTGATGAATAAGTCAATTAAAGGAAAACAGATTCGGTATTATGCCATCTGTGTTCACCTCGATCACAAGCGTGGCTACAACACACCGGAGTCCATCAATAAAAATAGGAGCATCCGTAACGAAACACGTACACAAAAGAAAACGTGGACTGCGAATGGTATTCATAAATCAGCAGCAACGTCAATAGTATGAAGATCTCCCTGATAATTTCCGTTTATAAAAATGTAAAAGATCTTCACGTTGTTTTAGAAGGACTGAAATTTCAAACCTGTAAAGATTTTGAAATCATAATATCAGAAGATGGCAATTCAGAGGAGATGAATACCTTCATTAAAGCATATAGTCCTGCGTCAACATACTCCATTTCGCACCTTACACAGCCGGACGTGGGGTGGCGAAAAAATCAGGCATTGAATAATGCCATTCGTGAAAGCAAAGGCGAGTATTTGATATTCATTGATGGAGATTGCGTATTGCATCATAAGTTTATTGAAAATCATATTCGTTTTTCAAATCCAACGAAGATCGTTGCAGGAAAGAGAGTAAAGTTGGGCATAACATATTCCGAACTTTTCCGGAACAACAGTGAGTCGCTGCTTGCGCTCGAGCAACGCATCGAGAAGGAAGGCCGCGCTGTCCGGACGGATGGAGGAAAATTCTATGAAGAAGCTTTTTACATTAATCCGGATGGTATGTTGGGGTTCATTACCAAACTTCGGAAGATGCGCCAGCTAAAGGGTTGCAACATGTCTTTTTACCGCGAAGCGATTGAAAAGATAAATGGTTTTGATGAAGATTATATTTTACCAGCCATCGGTGAGGACATTGATCTCACATGGAGATTTAAAGGTTGTGGATATTCGCTTGTCTCCGTTCGTAATTTGGCGGTTCAGTATCATTTGTATCACAAAGAAAACTGGACAGACCAGTCGATTAATATAGCCTTGATGGAAGAGAAGATTGAAGCAAAAAAAATCATTTGTGATAATGGACTCGTAAAACGGAACGCACATGAATAAACTTTCAATCGGTGCGATTTTGCCTAACACAAAGTTATTTGGCGGAGTCAGGCGTTTCTTTGAGTTAGGTAAAATTTGGAAATCACAAGGATTTGACTTTACTATTTTTACTCCTGAAGGCCTCCCGGCCGATTGGTTTGATCATTCCATTCCGGTAGATAAAATTTCTAATTTGAGCCAGCATTCCCTTCATGCACTTTTTCTTACTGAAATTTCTTTTCTATCCGAATTACTCACGGCAGCAGTTCCTCTTAAAATTCTTTACCATGTTGGGCCACGAACCAAACTCAAACCGGTTTTGCGTTATCCCGAAATTAAGATTTGGGTCAATTCAACTAATATGCTCCGGTATGATCGTGCTAAATATGGTATTGAACCGGAATGTGCTATTGGCGGAGTTCACTTGGGTGAGCCTGTTAATCATTCCTTGAATTCAGGGTTCTCAGTTTCTAATCCATTTGTGGTAATGGCATTTGGTCGGCTTAGTCGCAAAGGAAAAGGCACTATGTTGGTTGTAAAAGCATGCGAGCGACTATACAAAATGGGAATTCCTGTAAAGTTGTTGCTCTATGATACACCCATTGACGAGAAATCGGACCGACTAATCAAGGAATTTAAAACAACAGTTCCGTATGAATTTGTTCTTAACCACCCTGTTGATGATAATTTGAGTTTGTTTAGCAGAGCCCACGTTTTTGTTTCGGCCGAAAGTAAAGGAGGATGGTCTAATTCCTCTGCGGAAGCAATGGCGGTTGGCGTTGCCGTGGTGGGCACCCGAACGGGCACTGCCGATTTTTTGATCCACAAAGAAACGGGCCTGATAGTATGGAGGATGACTTACTTTATTCGTGAAGCCATTTTGCGATTATATGAAAATCCACAACTTCGATTGCAGTTAGCCCAAGCTGGCCGAAAAAAAATCGCGCAATTTTCGTGGCCAAAGTTGGCAGAAGATATTTTAACAAAAGTAAGAAGGGAGTTGAAAGATTCAGGTTACTCATCCAACCAACAGTAGAGATAGTTGTGAGACTCAATCTGACTACAAACTACAACTTGTATGGCCAGGGTAGTTTATTGTGCACAAACATTTAGTTCTTGGTAAGTACTAAGCCTTGCTGCTTAAAGTTTTTCCACGGACTATTTTTGTTTGTCATTAGAAAAACATTCTTACCCAGAAATTTATCTCTGAATCTACAGTATAGGCGAATTAGTGAACGGTTTCTTTTTTTTCCATACGTATATAGATCGTGCCATACCGTTGGATGAGAGTAGGTAACATCAACTGAATCATCAAAAAATTCCTTACACAAAGCGATAAGTTCATCAGGAAAGAATTCACGAACGTGCATTCTGTCCTCCGGATATTCTGTGGTTCTAATCGGTGTAGTAATGATGGCTTTTCCTCCAGGCTTTAAAAGACGTTGAATCTCTTTTAACATTTTTTCAGGGTGCTGAAGGTGCTCGATGACATCCGCGAGAATAATGAAATCAAAATGATTTTCGGGGAAGGCCAATGAATATCCACCCACTAAACTAAACGCTCCTTTATATTTATGTTTTAAAAACATTTCTTGACAGAACCTTATACCCTCTTCCGATGGCTCCGTTCCATGAAGATTGCATTTAAAGTCTTTATAAATAAGACCACTTAGCGCCCCATCTCCACAACCTATCTCTAGTACATTAGAACTTGATTTGATTCCCGATTTTCTAAGTAAGTTAATAACAAGATCATATCGGCCTCTTAAAAAACTGTCAATTTTGAATAGACTTCCAAAATAAACTTCCCAATGATAAGCGCCACGCTTTTTGTATTTTTCAAACTCTATTTCAGTCTCTGTTTGTTTCATAGTATTCATTAACACATTATTGCATCCTCTCCTAACTGTAAGGATGGTGGAGATCTAGAAGAAGAGCAAAAATAATCTATTGCTAGATAAACGTCTGTATCTACAAATACTTTTTTTAATATTAGGGTTGCATGAATGCAGCCATGATTTTCATCGTAGTAATATTGCTATTGTCATCACATCGTAAACCAACTCCAGTAATAATAGCTTTATCGTTTTCGTTTTCTCCGAAATTTGGAGTGTATGAAACCTCACATTCTGCTGTTGACTGTGCACCTACCTTAACCAATTGAGTTAATCCAGTTAGCGTAAAACCTGGTGTCATAGGTGAGACTGAATATGTGACCGTTCTATAATATACCCACATAGTTTGCATGTTACTATAACGCGCTCTAAATCCTACTCCAGTTATAACTTTATTGTCTGGAGGAACAGCATACCATACTTCTGTAGGTGTATATTGAGGTTCTGTTCCATATTGAATTCGATATCTAGGTCCAAGTGTACCGTTTGAATTTAAATATCGATACTCTAATGTCAATGTAGTTACATTATTATTGCTATTAACCCTTGCCCCAATTCCAGTCAATACATTTCCTGAGGGTAACACACCATCGGACTCCAGAGAATAGTTAGGCAGTGAGCCGCGTCTTATTTCTTGACTATCTGATAAGCCTTCAGAGCGTCCTTCATTTAAAGAGTCTAGATTTTTAATTCCAGCCCATTCAAATTCATAATCATAGAAATTTGTTGCTATGTAGTCATTTAATTTTTCGTCATAAACTGAAGTCTTTTTTACTTCAGGTTTTATAGGCGTATCTGAATCTGAGCAGCTGCCGATGACAAATAAGGTTAATAGGCTGATAATTGTTCCAATCTTTTTTTTCATAATTATTTTCTTAATTTGACTTGTAACTTGTTCGAGAAATAAACTACTTCTACTTGATTAGTGGATTCTAAAAAACTCTCATTTTTTAATAACATCTCTATCTTTTGGCTATCTACTAACTTGAAAATAACAAAAAAATCCAATAAAAACCTAAGGCCTATTTAATTACGGTTGTTTTTCTTATTTTTTTCATTAATTATTTCCAGAACCAATCAATTTCAGTCTCTTTTTTCAATTCTTAAATGAATAATTTGGGTTAAACCGAATTAAAAATTACTTTATTGAAATTCTTGACATTAAAAAAAGGAACATGATTAGAAAAAAACTAATTCTGGCATTACTAAAGAATAGAGCTGAAAAAATATATTTAGAGATTGGAGTGAGCACAGGTCGTGTATTTTTTGACATCAAATCAAAAACCAAATTCGCAGTTGATCCTCTTTTTAAAATCTCAGCCTTCAAGCGGTTTCGCAGAACGGTTAAGAATCCACTAAACATTTTTGCTGATTTTTACCCTATGACGAGCGATGCTTTCTTTGCGAGTGAGGCAGCAGAACTATTTAAGAATAAGAAGATTGACGTATGTCTGGTAGACGGTATGCATGAATACGAGTATGCCTTGCGTGACATGGAGAATGCAGTGAAGTACCTTAAAGATGATGGAGTAATAATAGTGCATGATTGCAACCCAATCACCAGAGAAAAGGCGGGCACATTTAAAGAGTGGGAAAGCCGGAACTTTGCAGGTGAATGGAATGGAGATGTTTGGAAAGCTATTGTGTATTTAAGAAGCCAACGAAAAGACATCAACGTTTTTGTTTTAGATTGTGATTATGGATTGGGAATCATAACAAAGGGCCACCCCGAAAGCATGTTAAACATTCGGCCTGAACAAGTTTCCTCTCTTACGTATGAGGAGTTTAACACGAATCGTTCTTCATGGTTAAACTTGAAAAAACCTGAATACTTCAATGAATACATGAAAGCTAAAGGACTTCAATTTGCAGATGTTAATTTTTCTTCATGAAATAATGTCAACAAAAGTAATGTATGGTAAATAGGGTGTGATTGGTTTGTGATCCTGACATCACATAAGAGAGTTGTGACAATAGTTTAAATAGCAATTCTGATTTACAGTGATTTTATTCAACCAATAAATTAGACTGTTATTTTTTTGTTGAACTCGTCTTTGCTTCCTTCTTCGGAGTGTTTGCCTTTTTTGATCCAACGGTTGAAGTATTCTTTAGAATCTGGGCAGCATGCTCCTTACTCACAACCTTATCAATAATATCTTCAATAACACCCTTTTCATTAATCACAAAAGTAGTCCGCAACGTGCCCTTATACTCTCTTCCGAATAGTACCTTATCTCCCCACGTTCCATAAAGATTATGCACTTTAAGATCGATGTCAGACAACAAACGAAACGGAAGCTTTTCTTTTTCAATAAACTTCCGATGTTTTTTTTCTGTATCCGGACTGATCCCCAATACCTCATAACCTTGTTTGAGCAAAGCTTTGTAGTGGTCGCGAAGGTTACAGGCTTCTGTTGTGCAAGTAGGAGTGAGGTCTGCTGGATAAAAATAGAGTACGATCTTTTTACCTCTTAAATCCGATAGCGTCACCGCCTTTCCATCCTGATCATTTACAGTGAAGTCCGGTGCCTTACTCCCAATTTTTAAACTCATGATTAGAAAATCTTTTGCGTGTACTTCGTCTTGTTTCCAGCATTATCGGTAACCACCAGTTCGAAGTCACCTTTCATAGGCTTCGTTTTATCCAACCGTTCCGTCCAGATGGTAAACATCTTATTATCAAAATGCATTAACACCCATTCACCATTTAAGGTAGCCTCGTAAGTCTTAACACCGGAAAGGTTATCGCGAATTTTAAATCGCGCAGCCTGACCGTTCACATAGACAGGACGTATGGTTGGCGGAATCGAATCGCTGAGAATCGTAAAGTCACCGAGCTCACGTGTATTAAATTGAATGCGTTCACTAACCCAGTTGCCACCGATGTAAGCATAGTTATTCTTTCCGGAGACCCGGTAAACTCCGACAGTCTTTTCCTTTGAATACTTCTTTACAGGTTTCAGGGAAATGCCAATGCTTTTGTTTAACGGAATGGTCGGCATACCAATGGTAAAGATTTCACCTCCTGATTTCAGAGCCGTGTAGTTTGTGTTCAGATACATCGTATCATAAAGCGTGTTCGATGGGAATTGAATCTCCATCATGTCACTATAAAAACTATACTCTGTTCCTGAAGGAATCGGAAGATTAATTTTAGGTGAAATAGAATTACCACAAACCATAACGGAATCAGGAATGGTTTTGCGCAAGTCAATCAGATATACTGCGCGATTGTAATTGTAGTAATCCGGTTCAATCTCTGTTGTTGTACCTTTTGAAAACACAATGGCTTTGTTGTTCTTCTCCTTGCATGGTTTAGCTGTCACCATCATGATATTCTCATTAATATCATAGACAATGGGTAATGCAAACGCTTCGAGGTTATCCACCTGCTTCACCACGGGGTTCGGTCTTAAGCGAAACGAAAAGGTGCTGGCGTTTCCGTTGCTGTCTTTCAGTCTCACCTGAACCTTCGAATCTTTTTCCTGGTTCACCAGAATTTTTCCGGAAGTAGGCGAACCGTCATAGAACTTTAATTCATTGCCATCATCAATATAGAGTTTGTAAAACTTGCTGCCTTTGCTGCGCATCGTTTTAAAATCCATAAGCGCGAGGATGCTGCGCGTCTCCGCCAGACTTACTTTCTGTATTGCCTGACTAAAAATTAAGGCACTGTCTATGCGCATCTCCAAATAATTGACGCTACCAAAAAACGGACTCCGTGGAGCAAGATTATCTTTCGCTAATATCTCCACACCAATATTTCCATGCGCTAAAATCGGATTGGCGATAATGTAATTATTACCCACGCGTTGTGCGTAGAATTCAAATCGCCCGAAACGGTCGTTGATGCGTGAGTTGACATCCAGTGTGCGAAGAGCAATCCGTTCTGTGCGTGGAGGTAGTTTATCATTGAGTTCAGGAAAGTTACCAACAATTATGGGATCGAGTGTAAAGCCCTGCGCATCGCGAATTTCAAAATGAAGATGTGGTCCGCCTGAAGAACCAGAGTTTCCGGAAAGACCAATCGTATCGCCTTGATGAATAACAAATTGATTTTCCGGAAAGAATAAGTCAACAAGACCTGTTTTCTTTTTGTATTGCTCTTGTAACACAAAGTTTGCCAATGCGCCTTTGAATTTATCCAAGTGTGCATAGACTGTAGTGTTTCCATCCGGATGTGTAATGTATATGGCATTGCCATAACTGGTGCCCTCCATTGTGGCGCGCGAAATGTACCCGCTCTTGGAAGCGAGTACCGCCAGACCAATCATGTTGTTGGTGCGAATGTCAATACCTCCGTGAAAATGTGTGCTGCGCAATTCGCCCATTGTTCCCGCTAACGAACCAGGCTTGCCGGGATTAACCGGGTAGAGGTACTTCTCCTCTTTCGGAAACTTTTCTTCCGGCTTGCTGAATTGTGCGCGAATAAAAAATGGACAGGCTGAAAAAAAGAATAATAATAGAACAGCCTTACTTAACTTCAAACTCCAGGTATTTCTCATTTTCAATAAAAGCGGATAACACATTGCCAACCTTCACAGGGCCTACACCTTTCGGTGTTCCGGTAAAAATCAAATCGCCTGTGCGTAGTGTAAAAAATTTCGACAGGTATGAAATAATATAATCAAAACTAAAAAGCATCAGGCTCGTATTTCCTTGTTGCTTTAGTTCACCATCAACTAGCAAACTGAAGTTGATGTTCTTTAAATCATTGAAAGAAGCAATAGGCAAAAATGTATCCGAGATGGGAGCAGAGCCATTGAAACCTTTGGCAATATCCCATGGAAGTCCTTTGTCTTTGGCTTTTTGTTGCAAATCGCGCGCTGTGAAGTCGATGCCGATACCGATGGCATCCACATAGTTGTGGGCAAATTTTTCCTCAATATTTTTCCCCTCCTTGCAAATGCGCAACACCAGTTCAGCTTCGTAGTGAACATCTTTTGAAAAATCGGGATAATAAAAGGGGGCGTTATTGCGTATGATGGCAGTATCAGGCTTCGTAAAGATAACGGGCTCATCTGGCCGCTCATTGTTCAACTCCTTAATATGTTCGGCATAATTTCTGCCGATAGCGAATATGCGCATACTCTTATTCAGGTTAAAGTACTTGCAAGGTAGTGAGCAATCGTGAACAACTAAAATGTTCCACCGATTAGTATGTAATCGGTATTCAGTATTCGGTATCACTACTGATTACCGGTTACAGATCACTGATTAAAAAATCACAACCAAATTGATAATTTTGCACAAAATGAAAACCATGAAGAACAAATTAATACTAAGTGCAACCATAGCACTCACCGCGCTCCTTATCCACGCGTGCGCATCCGTTGCCGTTACCGGAAGAAATCAATTGAGTCTTGTTTCCAATGCCGAGATCATACCAGTGGCCAACCAGCAATATGATGAAGTCATCGCGAAGGGACCGTTGTCCAGCAATAGAGACCAAACTGAAATGGTGAAGCGTGTAGGTCTTAAAATCCAGAAAGCGGTAGAACAATATATGGCCAGTAAAAATGCTTCGGCAGAGTTGGCCGGTTTTGCGTGGGAGTTTAATCTCATTGATGAGCCGAAGACCGCAAATGCCTGGTGTATGCCCGGAGGAAAGGTAGCATTCTACACTGGCATCATGCCGATTTGCAAAGATGAAACAGGAGTGGCCGTAGTAATGGGACACGAAGTAGCACACGCAATTGCTAATCACGGACGTGAACGCATGAGCCAGCAAATGGTAGCACAGTTAGGGCTTTCATCACTTGGAGCGGTAATGGGGCAAAACCCAACAGCCGGAAAAGATTTATTGATGCAGGCGGTAGGTATGGGTACTAATGTTGGGATGCTAAAGTTTAGTCGCTCGCATGAATCAGAGGCTGACCGCATCGGATTAATTTTTATGACCATGGCAGGTTACGATCCGAATGCCGCGCCTCAATTTTGGGAACGCATGAAAACCGTTGGAGGAGGCGCAGAGCCCCCTGAGTTTTTGTCTACTCACCCTTCACACAACACGCGCGTAAAAGATTTAAAATCCTGGATTCCCGAAGCACTTACCTATAAGAAGAAGTGAGTTGGTTACTGGTCATCGGTATTCAGTAATCGGTAACCGATTACTGATCACCGACCACCTCGCCATGACGGCCGTTATAAAGTTCACGGAAACCTTGAACTTGGAACCTGGAACTGCGAACTTTATAGACATGAAAATCTTCGAAACCCTATCTCAAGCCATCACCTCCCTAACCGCAAGAGGCTACGACAACGACTTCAACCTTCATCCCGATTGGATTGAATGCGCACCATTAAACGTAAAACTCAAACCCGAAGAATTTCACATTGACGAAGTACACCGCTTCGAAGGAATGAATGACCCGGATGATAGCTCTGTTTTATATGCTATCTCTTCAACATCTGGTATTAAAGGTTTGCTGGTGGATGCCTATGGAGTATATGCAGAATCGATTAGTAAAAGCATGATTGATCGATTAAAGATTGATAAGGCTACGAAGCATTAAGCCTCACCTCTCCAGATAGCTATCGGGACTCTCCGGAGGAGAGGAAAGATTCATCATCACGTAGTCTTATATTCAAGATTAATGATTGGAAGTGATCTACGGCTAAACTTTGCTCCAGAGGAGCAACCTGTTTATAGAAAATTGAATTGTGTAAAAAGAACTGGCTCCAGCGGAGCCACCTTGAATTTTGATTATCCGTTCAAAATCGATTTGTATCACAATCTTCTCAAAACTTAAGGGGATCAAGGTATTAAGTCGAGAAAGATTCTTTCCAGAACAGCCGATAAAAGCAAAAAGCCTCAATTCTTTCGAACTGAGGCTTTTTAGCGGTCTGGACGGGACTCGAACCCGCGACCTCCTGCGTGACAGGCAGGCATTCTAACCAGCTGAACTACCAGACCAATTTTTGATAGCTGTCTAAAACGGAGTGCAAATATAGTTGTAGTGTCGTTTTCTCCAAAATTTAGTTTGAAATAATCGCTTATTGTTTTGTTATAAAGTCGTTTAGATTTTACCCCCATCAGCGCCACTAGCCTCTGATGCTTCAAATAAATTCCACTCGAATCATTGATGCTGTACTTCATTTACAGACATCCCTAAAAACAAAAAGATCGACTTTGCAGCCGATCTTTTTTACTTTATAAATAAAGAATTATTAATTCATTATTCTAGACACATTCACGGCATTCATGCCCTTCTTGCCTTTTTCTTCATCATAGGTAACTTCATCGTTCTCACGAATCTCGTCATTAAGACCTGATGTGTGAACGAAAATGTCAGTTTTTGAATCTGACGGAGTGATGAAACCAAATCCTTTGGTCTCGTTGAAAAACTTTACTGTTCCTTGCATTGTATTAAAAATTAAAAATAAAAAAACTAATCTGGCTGATCGGTTGCCCCATCAGGTATAACAATGATCTCAATAACTTAATGAAGTCTAAAAGAAGATTATTAATCGAAGAAGGTGAAAAACAACTAAACTCGTTTGGAGAGACTTGCTGAAAGGCACTATTTCTTAATGATGCTCAAAGTTACACTATTTATTTTTGCTTTCCTATCATCCTAAATAAGATTGCAATGTTTTACTTCTGGAAGTATTGCGTAGTCTTCTGGTTGCTTTTTCTTTAATCTGTCTCACACGTTCGCGCGTGAGATTGAATTTATCACCAATTTCCTCCAGCGTCATCGGATGACTATGGTTCAAACCGAAATACAAATTAATTACTTCTGCTTCGCGCGTAGACAAACAGGTTAACGATCGCTGCACTTCTTTCACCAGTGATTCCGCCATCATTTCCGCTTCCGGACTGGATGCATTCACATCCGAAATAACATCCAGTAAATTACCGTCTTCGCTTTGTGAAAAGGGTGCGTCTACTGAAATGTGGCGACCGCCCGTACGTAAACTATCCGTTATTTCTTCCGCAGTAACGCCAATCACTTCCGCCACTTCTTGCGTGGAGGGTTCGCGTTGAAATTTTTGTTCGAGGTCAGCAAAGGTTCTGGTGATTTTTGTAAGGGAACCAATCCGATTCAACGGTAATCGCACGATGCGCGATTGCTCTGCCAGCGCTTGCATGATCGATTGACGAATCCACCAAACAGCATACGAAATGAATTTGAAACCTCTTTTTTCATCAAACCGGCCAGCGGCTTTAATCAAACCAAGATTACCTTCATTGATGAGATCACCGAGCGTGAGCCCGCTATTTTGATATTGTTTGGCTACTGAAACCACAAAGCGAAGATTGGCTTTCGTTAGTTTCTCCAATGCCTGTTGGTCGCCTTCGCGTATTCGCCTGGCAAGTTCTACTTCAACTTCAGCCGTAATCAGATCTACTTTCCCGATTTCCTGTAAATATTTGTCCAGAGATTGACTCTCCCGGTTTGTAATCTGTTTACTAATCTTAAGTTGACGCATGTAAATTGTTTTGGTGAATACTATGTATAAGGCTGATGGTCAGCACAAACGCGACCGATGAAGGCAATGAAAAGGAGAAAAGGTGTCGAGAGAAAAAATGGATAGGAATTCTGATTTCATGCAAGGTAGTCATTTAAACTCAATTGTATTGAATTATCATTCGCCTGATGCTTACACGCGAGCTGCGGTAGGGATTATTAATTTCTAAACAATGCTTAACTCCCCACCACCAGCGTCTCGGACTGTACCATGGACCACTTTCCAGTCCACCCAGAACAAGAAGCTCTTGATCCATTGTAATTTTTAATTTAGTCATCTCATTTTTGTATACCACAGACTCTGTTGTTCTTAATCCAACAAAATCGAAGACAAGTGTTTCCAATGATGACGACCCGTTCAATTTTAACGTAAAATTCCCATCGGCATCCGTCACGGTTTTGGTAGTAGTTCCCTTGCATGTCACATGAACACCCGGCAATCCATTGTGATCACCTGCGTAGCTTACTTTGCCGGTAACAACAAAAGCAGAATCACTTTTAGCGACAACCATTTCTCCTATTTTCGTTTCAGGTTGAAGTTGTTCTGTGGTGGGCTTAGATTTCGTGATAGTCTGTGCTGACGTTTGCCGCGATGAAAACAAGAGCAGCAAGCTCACCAGCGTGAAAGACAACCAATTTATTTTGGAAGAGGAAGGCTCTGAGAATGTATAAACCTTTAATTGTTCTGATTTAAAACGACCGCAAGCATTCACGGGTGGTTTTTTAAAATAAGCTTTCAATCGATCTTCACTCCAGCCCGTAAAATCAATTACTTCTTTTTGGCACGAGCCACAAAATCCTCCCTGCTCTGTTTTCGCAAAACTGTTCCACTTTTCATGACAAGGTGTAGGGATGGCGAGTTTGATGTTCTTTTGCATGGTGTAGGTTTTAAATACCCACATAAGATGCAAGCGAGATCAAAATTCCATAAGAAGGTAAAAAATTTCGCCCGTTCTCAGTTCCCAGTCACTGATTACTAGTACCCACAACCCTAAACCTTGAACCTTGAACTTGGAACCTTGAACTTATTCCGATCTCAAATTCTTAACCGGATTCGCCAACGCAGCCTTAACAGATTGGTACCCCACTGTAAGCAAAGCAATCACAGTCGCAGCGACACCGGCCATCACAAATACCCACACTGTAATATTAGTTTGATAGGCAAAGCCCTGAAGCCACGTGTGCATAATATAGTATGCAATAGGAGCGGAGAGCACGATAGAAACCACTACCAGTTTCAGAAAATCTTTTGATAACAGTGTCACGATTTGCATTACACTCGCGCCCAATACTTTTCGAACCCCAATTTCTTTCACACGTTGTTCTGCAGTAAAGGTCGCCAGACCAAACAGCCCCAGGCATGCAATCACAATGGCAATGAGTGTAAAGTATTGGATGAGCGAAGCGGTACGTTCTTCTTTATCATAGTTCTTCTGAAAGTCCTGATCGAGAAAAGAATATACGAACGGAGAGGTAGGATTAATTTTAGCCCATGTTTTTTGAAGACTTGTTATCAGTTCAGCATATTCCGTTGTTTTAACATCGACAATCAAATAGGAGGTAGGCCCACTAAAGAAAGGAGAGATGGACAGCGCAAGTGGTTTTATCTTATTGTGTAAACTTTGGAAGTGATAATTCTTTACCACCCCAATAATGCTCATCGCATGCGTTGCATTCTGGAATTCATAGTATACTTTTTTGCCTATCGCATTGTCGAGAGTATAGCCAAGCTTTTTGATCGCTTCTTCATTCACCACCAGGTTTTCCATGTCATTGGTAAAGGCTTTGGAAAATCCTCTTCCCTTTAAAAGTTCAATACCCAGCGTTTCTATATAGCCGTCCTCAGCATAAGCAGTTTGTAGTTCTATATTATCGATGGCTACTTTCCCTTCAGCATGGAAGAGCATCCCCGTAATACTTTCAATACCGGGATAAGTTCCTCCCTTCGCAACGGATAATATTTGTACGTTATTCAGTAATTCATTTTTTAATAGGTTACTGTTTGTGTTGGATTCATTCGTCTGTATCGGTAAAATGATTTTTTGACTTTTGTTAAACCCTAAACTTTCCGTGTTTAGATAATTCATTTGCTCACGAATGACAAGAGCGCCCAAAATGAGCACTATGGAAATAGTAAACTGAAAAACTACCAGCCCTTTTCGAATGGATACGGCTGCAAGTGTATTCATCAACTTTCCTTTCAGTACAGTAGCAGGCTTAAACGATGAAAGATAAAATGCTGGGTACATGCCCGACAGCAACCCCGTTGCCAGGGTGAGTGCGATAAGCCAGGTATAAACATAGGGTACTTGAGTTAACGATAGATGCTTATCTGTTACCTGATTAAGAACCGGAATGAAGATTTGAATGAGAAGTACTGCCAATACTAATGCTAACCCACTCATCAATACGGATTCACTCAGGAACTGCCCGATTAAAGAGATCTTGGTAGCGCCACTTACTTTTCGCATGCCTACCTCTCGCGCCCGCTTCTCACTGCGTGCCGTGCTTAAGTTCATGAAATTGATGCAGGCAATCAAAAGTAGGAATACAGCAAGGGAAGTGAAGACGTAAAGGTATTTTATGTTTCCGTTAGGCGCCACTTCGTAACCATAATTGGAATGCAGATAAATATCTTCGAGTGGTTGAATAAAAAGTGTTTTCGTAAATCCAGCGGCTTTGAACTCTTCTCCGCCATTCCGGTTCAGGAAATCAGTTAACTTACTTTCAAACGTCTTTGCATCGGCTCCTTCTTTTAATTTGACATACGTATGAAAGATACTATTCGCAGCCCATTGATTTTGTCCTTTTACCCATCCACCAATATCACCATTGTTCATGGATAGGAACAGGCTGGCAGGTATATGCGATTTGTGAGTGCTGCTTTTGAAAACTCCTTTAATGGTATAGTTAAAATCACCAAAGGAAAGTCCGACAGTCAATATACGATCAACCGGATTTTCATTGCCAAAGAATTTAAAAGCAATCTGATCTGATATCACAATTGAATTCGGCTCGTTCAGCATCGTACGACTATCACCATATTTAAAATCATATCGGAACAACTGGAAGAATGTAGAGTCAACATAATAAGCATGCGTTTCGAAAAACTGTTTTTTGTTCGCGTCATCTTTCAATAACATCTGTTCTGTTCCGGGAAAACGCAACAGCCTCGTTACCTCTTCTACTTCCGGAAAATCCTTTTTCAATGCCTCGGCCATAGGCGCGGGAGCAGCCACCCACTTCTCATCTTTCACTTCGGAAGCTACGCGGTAGATACGGTTTCCGTCTTCATGATGTTTATCATAACTCGTCTCATCGAGCACGTAAAGAATAATGAAGACACAGGTCGCCATGCCTACGGCAAGACCGGAAATGTTGATAAATGAGAAACTTTTGTGGCTCCACAAATTTCGCAGCGCGATCTTATAATAACTTTTATACATACCGTAAGCATTTAGATTTTTATATCCTTCCACTGGACGAATAATGCCCGGCCGAAAGAGCAACAACACATCAACAATAAACCGCATATCAGCTTTCAACTTTCCGCTTTTAACTTTCCGCTGCTGATACACCTCTATCAAATCCCCCTCTATATAATCCTGCATCCCCGGATGACAGTACCACCGAAAGAATCTCAGAGCGAAGCGAGGAGGTTTATTCTTTTTCAAATCATTTTTCCTTAAAAACTTTCTCAAGCCATCCGCAACCTTATACCTTGAACCTTGAACTTGGAACCTTGAACTTTGAACCTGAAACCTTGAACTGCAAACTACTCCGCCTTCAAACTCCTCACCGGATTCACTACAGCCGCTTTAATCGCCTGATAGCTCACTGTAACCAACGCAATGATTATCGACAGCAAGCCCGCCATCACAAACATCCACCACTGCAAATCGATCTTGTAAGCAAAACCTTGTAACCACTGCGTCATGCTCCACCAGCCAATAGGTGTGGCAATGACAACGGCAATAAGAACGTGCTTTATAAAATCTTTCGAAAGCAGTTGAACGATACCACTCACGCTTGCCCCTAACACTTTCCGGATACCAATCTCTTTCGTGCGTTGCTCAGCAGCGTATGTCGCGAGTCCATATAAGCCGAGACAGGAAACCAGGATGACGAGTACGGAAAAGAAGAGAATGATGCGTCCTGTATTTTGTTGCGTTCTGTATTGACGTTCGATCGATTGATCAATAAACTGAAGATCCAGTGTCCGTTTTACTTCATGTGTTTTGTATACTTTTTCAATTGCTGCAATGGCTTCTTGTGTTCGGCCCTCGGTCGTTTTGATGAATACACCGGCATAGTCGGCATTGGGCCAGCAACGAAATACCAGTGGCTCAATTGACACGGTCATCGGCCGGAAATGAAAATCATTGACAACACCAATCACAGTACCCTTGGCACCCCAAAGGGTAATGGATTTCCCAATAGCCTGTTCAGCATTCCAGCCCATGCGCTGGGCAGCTTTTTCATTAATCAAATAGCTAACGGTGTCGGACTTTGCCCCGCTAAAGTTTTTTCCGGAAACAAGTTTGATACCGGTGGTCGTTAGAAAATCCGGATCAATATTGACCTGCGTGATGAGCATTTGATCATCCTTTGTTTGCCCTTCCCACTCAAAGGCCCAGGTTGAATTACTGACATCAATTAAATTGGTTGAACTTATAGTGGCCGATGCAATGCTGGATTGATTTACTAATTCCGATTTGAGAGATGCTGCCTCCTTCCACACGTTGTCCTTGAGGCGCACATACAATAAATGCGACTGATCAAAACCGAGGTTTTTGTGTTCAATGAACTGAAGTTGGTTATACACCACCAGTGTGCTGATCAACAGAATAATGGAAAAGGAGAATTGACATACTACCAATACGCTCCTGAAGCGCGATCCTGAGCCGGATTGAAATTGACCCTTCAACACTTTTGCAGGTTTAAAAGAAGAAAGATAAAATGCCGGGTAAAAACCCGCGAGTACGCTGATACTGAAAATGGAAAGAACTAAAATACCCAGAAAGACAGGCTGATCAAAAGGTATGTAGAGCGATTTCTCTGCAATGTTATTCAGTACCGGCAGTAAAAGTTCCAGCATCGGTAAGGCGATACCAAAAGAAAGAACAGTGAGCATCAGGGATTCCGTTAAGAATTGGTTGACCAGTTGTCTTTTGAACGCCCCCACCACTTTGCGCACTCCCACTTCTTTAGCGCGCTTCAGCGCGCGGGCCGTGGTAAGATTCACAAAATTGAATATCGCGATGAGCAGCACCATAACGGCCACTGCGAAAAATACCTGTACATAGACAAAGTCGTTAGTCTTGCTGGTATCGGTTTGAAAATCAAATTTGGAATGAAGATAGATGTCACGCATAGGTTGCAGAAGAAGCGTGCGTTGATCGTCTTTCGATCCGTACTCAGAATATTTGTCGATATACTTCGTAAGCTTGTGATCGAACTGAACGGCATTCGTATTCGGGTCAAGCTGGACATACGTGATATAGGAGTTGTTACCCCACGAATAGTCATTGTCGTTGCTGGCAATCATTGAAAACGACAACAATGCATCAAACACAATGTGCGAATTGGTAGGTGCGTCTTCCGCAATACCGGCTAACGATAGTGTATGTTCTTTACCCCAACTCGTTAACTGGATAATCTTGCCCAAAAGATTTTTATCTGTTCTCCACTGCGGCCCCAGCAAGCGATCGGCCAGCGACTCCGTGAGAACAATCTCGTCTGGTTTTAAAAGAATTGTTTGCGGATTACCCTTTACTAATTTGAAATTAAACATCGTAAAGAATGCATTATCTGTGAGGCGTATGGAATTCGTCTCCACGTTTGAATCCTCGATTTGTAACACACCCGGCATATACCCGAGACGGCACGTCTCCACCACTTCCGAGAAATCCGCTTTCATTGCCGGAGCTAACGGACCTGGTGTACTGGCTACGTCATACATGACTCCAGCTTGTTTTTGTTTCTCAACAACACGGTAAATATTTCCCAGATTTTTATGAAACGAATCAAAGTTGAATTCATCCTGAATATAAAGCCCGATCGCCAGGCAACAGGCAAGCCCAATGGCAAGTCCAAACACGTTAATAAAGGAGCAGACTTTATTTCTCCTGATATTCCGCCATCCGATTTTAACATAGCTTTTATACATACCGTATGAGTTTAAATTTTTATGTCCTTCCACCGGCCTTATAATCCCCGGCCGAAAAAGCAGCAACACATCAACAACAAACCGCACATCAGCTTTCAACTTTCCGCTTTTTACTTTCCGCTGCTGATACACCTCGATCAAATCCCCTTCGATATAATCTTGCATCTCCGGATGGCAGTACCAACGGAAGAAGCGAAGGGCGTATTTAGGAGGATTGGTGTTATTTTTCAATTCATTTTTCTTTAGTTCACTTGTGATTGGTAATCAGTAAATGGTAATCGGTCGCTACTCATAAATCGTATATCCAATTCCCGTTGATTACTCCACACCGATTACCGACCACTGATTACTACTTACCGATTACCGATTACTGTTTGCAACACCGTCTTCGGTATCGCCCCCCACAATTCTTCCCTCGTAGACTTCGCATATTGAATGGCTTTTTTACCAAGAGCCGTAATTTCAAAGTACCGCTTCGGCCTACCTGCCCGTTCCTCCGTTCCTTCTCCAGCAAATGATTTTAAATAGCCTTTGTCTTCCAGTCGTTTCAGCGCGGTATGCAGCGCGCCCATGCTCACACTGCGCGCGAGTCGCGTTTCAATTTCCGTTTTAATAGATACGCTGTACGCCATGTTGTTTAAGATGCCGACAGTAAGGATCACCACTTCTTCAAACTCACCCAATTGATAATTTTTCATGCTCTGAATATTATACTCTAAATGTAGGTATAATAATAGTGCCAAGATCTAAAGTGGCTTTTTTAGGATATTCTTAAGCTTTTTGAATAGGAGGGCTGTTCGGAGGTGAACAGATTTATTCGGAGGCGAGAAACGACAGAAGGAATTTAAAGAATTTCATTTTAATAGAATTTGGTTAATTTTAACCACTCCCATTAAACTGTTTTTTGAATTGTTGGGATTAATTCTAATGTCTGCTAATGTCCACTGAATTTTTTACTGGTTCCAATCAAAACAATATTCCTGAAACATTTACAGGCGTAAAAGATCTTGAGTTTAAATTCAATGTGAAAGCACTCAATGAATTCCTGGATTACCGCAAATCCTTTATTTAAAGTAACAATGAACACAGGCGAGATACTCATCTACCAAAACCCGGAGGGCACCATTAAAATAGAGGTGCGCCTGGAGGAGGAAACGGTCTGGTTAACACACGAACAAATGGCAACCCTATTTGGTAAAGGCTGGAGTACTGTTGCTGAACATATTGCCAATGTGTATGAAGAAGGTGAATTGGAGCAAAGTCGAACCTGTCGGAATTTCCGACAGGTTCGAAAAGAAGGACTGCGAGATGTAGAAAGGGAGATTGACCATTTTAATTTAGATGTAATCATGTCCGTAGGCTACCGCATTAAGTCCCCGCAAGGCACGCAGTTTCGCATCTGGGCTATACAGCGTCTAAAAGAATACATCATCAAAGGTTTCGCCTTGAACGATGAGCGCTTTAAGACTGGTAACTCCATGAACTATTTCAACGAACTGCAGGAACGCATTCGTGAAATACGTTTGTCTGAACGGTTCTTCTACCAAAAAATAAAAGACATCTATACCACCAGCAGGAGGTTAATAGTTAACGGTTATTAGTTAATAGTGAATGCTGCACCATGAAGTGTATTACCATTAACCATTAACGTTAAGACCGAACTGCATGAGAACCATAGTAACCGCCCTATTCGTAATCATCACCATCACCGTCCTGGCTCAAACGAAAGACTGCGAATTAAAAAAGAACAGTGACAATATATTGGTGTACACCTGCAAATCGGAAAACGAACGCCTTAAATCCTTGAAGGCCACGTTCACCCTTTCCAACACTACGATGGAGGAGCTAGTAACCTTTTTAAAACAAGTTGATCGTTACACCGAGTGGCAATACAACATGTGTTCCGCTAAAGTTTTGAAAATACTGTCGGAAGATTCAATGATCGTGCGAACGGAAATTGTTGCGCCCTGGCCGGTTGATAATCGTGAGCTGATTGTGGAGTATTCATTCCATCAAAATCTGAAACACAACAAACTGAAAGTGATCACCAAAACTGTTGCTTTTGATTATCCTTCCAGCGATGATGTTGTGCGCGTTCCGTTTTCGTATGCGGAGTGGGAGGTATTATCCAGCTTGAACAACAATTTGTACATAACCTACACCATGAGAATTGATCCGGGAGGCTCCGTGCCTGCATGGCTTATCAACATGGCCATGGCAGACGGACCACACGAATCGTTTGTGAAGTTGAAAAAGTTGTTAGAATGAAATCGGTTGCCAGTTTCCAGTCATAAGCGACTAGCTTTTCTTTTTCAAATCACATTTCTTCAATCGTCCATCTTGCATCACTGACTATTGCAACACCTTCACCGATCTTGTTCCTTTAAAATCACTACACATGTCATCGCAAAACCGGTAACGGGTAACCATTTCCATCACGATACCTTTAAGCTCCCACAACCTTAATCCTATATCAAATCCGTTGTAGTACACATTACATATTTTACGCACACCATTGCGGGAATCGTTCGCGGTGATTAAACATTACATTCCCTATGATTATCGCAGCGAATTGTGAAACTTTGCACCGTCAATAGCGTAAAGGATTGACGAGAGGTGAATGAGGATGATCAATCTTTCAAGCTGTCAGAATGTTTATAAGGCTATTCGGTATACTGACAGAATTTTTTACACCCCTTTGACTCCTAAGCCATTTTTTTAAGTAACAATCATGAACTGGACAACAGTATATATTACCGGACGACCGGAGTTTCAAATGGAAGTGCGCAAAAAGCTGGAGCACTCCAACCTGGATGTTATGCCAGGCTACATCGATAACTCCACAACAGATGTTACACACGATCTGTACTGGCTTAATGACAAGACTCCTTTGCGTGACATGAAAGAGGCCGTTGGAAGTAAACTAATCTGGAAATACCGGTTGAAATTCTATGCCGACCTCGAGGCGTTTCTTAATTCACAGGAACGTGCAGCCAAAACCGCTGCCTTCACACAAGATGATCTTGACCTTATAGCACACATGAGGGAGGTGGCGTAATCTGCCGATAGTTAGAAAAAACCAAGATATACACGATCCAAAACTAGGTGTATTTCCGTTCACCAATAGATATAAAGGCCTTAGTTCGAAAGAATTGGGGCTTTTTGCTTTTGGCAGAAGTTTCTTAACTCTCAATACTGAATTCTATTATAATAGAATTTGATTAATTTTAGTGTTGTCCATTGAAGTTTGGTTGTGGAATAATGCGAAGTAGACTTTAATATTGGACTCACGAATTAAGAAAGCGAATTTACCTGTACCATGTTTGAACAAACCTTTAAGAATATTGACGACATCCTGCACAAGGATGCCGGCTGTGGAAGTGAATTAGATTATGTAGAGCAAACCAGTTGGGTGTTGTTCTTGAAATACCTGGACGACTTAGAAAAAGACAAAGCCGCTGCCGCTGAACTAACAGGCAAAAAATATACACCCATCATTGATAAACAATATAAGTGGAATGTATGGGCAACACCCAAAGGCAAAGACGGTAAACTCGATCATCACAAAGCATTAACAGGTGATGACCTTGCTGACTTTGTAAACATCAAACTCTTTCCTTATCTCAAAAAGTTTAAGGCATCAGCTGAAAGTGCCGATACCATTGAATATAAGATAGGTGAGATTTTTAGTGAACTGAAAAACAGAATACAATCAGGCTACAATTTGCGTGAAGTAATTAACCGTGTTGACGAACTGCGTTTTAGAACGCATGCCGAAAAACATGAGATGAGCCATTTGTATGAATCCAAGATTCAGAACATGGGTAATGCTGGGCGTAACGGTGGGGAGTACTATACACCACGCCCATTAATTAAAACCATTATAAAAGTAGTGGCGCCTGAAATTGGAAATAAAATTTACGATGGCGCAGTGGGCAGTGCTGGTTTCTTGTGCGAAGCCTTCAACTATTTATCTCACCCTGAGCTTGTCGAAGGGAAGAACAGCAAGAAACTCACTACCTCTGACGTAAACACCTTACAGAAGAAAACATTTTACGGCAAAGAGAAAAAATCATTGGCCTATATTATAGGTACCATGAATATGATTTTGCACGGAGTGGAAGCGCCCAACATTGTGCACACCAACACCCTTGCCGAGAATCTGGCCGACATACAAGAAAAAGATCGCTTTGATGTAATATTAGCCAACCCACCCTTTGGAGGAAAAGAACGTGCCGAAGTACAACAGAACTTCCCCATTAAAACAGGTGAGACCGCTTCACTCTTCTTGCAGCACTTTATTAAAATACTAAAAGCAGGTGGTAAAGCGGCAGTGGTAATTAAAAATACATTCTTAAGCAATACCGATAATGCTTCTATTGCCTTGCGCAAGCAACTATTAGAAAGCTGTAACCTCCATACCGTACTGGACTTACCTGGGGGAACATTTACTGGTGCGGGAGTAAAGACTGTGGTGTTGTTTTTTGAAA
The DNA here is from genome assembly GCA_031412655.1 of Chryseolinea sp. Taxonomy (GTDB): domain Bacteria; phylum Bacteroidota; class Bacteroidia; order Cytophagales; family Cyclobacteriaceae; genus Chryseolinea. The sequence goes on along the minus strand of JANODK010000057.1, from coordinate 10,196 downwards.
AAGGAAGTGCCACTAAAAAAGTATGGTTCTACCAATTGAATCTTGATCGAAATTTGGGCAAGACCAATTCCTTAAACGAAAAAGATCTCGCAGACTTTATAACGTTACAAAAAACAAAAAAGGAAAGTGAAAATAGTTGGACAATAAACGTAAAAGACATTGACCAAAATACGTTTGACCTCTCTGCCAAAAATCCTAACAAAAAAGAAGAAGCTACTTTACGTTCTCCTGAAATTATTTTAGAAGAAATGAAAGTACTTGATGAAGAAAGTGCTGAGATCATGAACTCAATTTCGGAATTGATATGATACAAGGTTGGGACACAAAAATGCTTGGAGAAGTTTGTGAAAAAATAACACGTGGGATTTCCCCAAAATACATTGATAAGAAGGGTGTTGTTGTTTTGAATCAGAAGTGCATAAGAAATCATAGAATTGATTTAGATCCTTCAAGAAGACATGATGATACTGTTAAAAAAGTAAGTACTGAGAAATTTATAAAGCTTGGTGATGTTTTAGTTAATTCTACAGGTGAAGGAACTCTTGGCCGGGTTGCGCAAGTTCGTGAGTTGCCTTCTGATAGAATTACCGTTGACTCGCATGTTTCAATTGTACGACCTATCCAGGGTAAATTTTATCTTGATTTTTTTGGCTATGCCATGATTTTCATAGAAAACGAAATAGAACAAAGTGGTGCAGGTGCAAGTGGACAAACTGAGTTGGCACGTACTGTTTTGGAGAATAATTTCAATATTTCATTTCCAAAATCGCATTCAGAGCAACGACACATCGTTTCCATTTTAGATGAAGCCTTTGCCGCCATAGCCAAGGCAAAAGCCAATGCCGAACAAAACCTCAAAAACGCCAAAGAACTTTTTGAGAGTTATTTGCAAGGAGTGTTTGAGAATGGGAATTGGGAAGAGAAAAAATTGAATGAAATTACAGCGGTAAAAGATGGCACGCATGATAGTCCCAAGTATATCAAAGAGGGTATTCCTTTTATAACTCAAAAAAATATAAGACAGGATGGATTGTCATTTGACGATACAAAGTTTATCACCGATGTTGACCATGATAAATTTTATAAACGATCCAATGTGGCATATGGAGACATTCTTATTTCAATGATAGGAGCAAACCGGGGAATGGCTGCAATAGTTGATGATAAAAGAATTTTTAGTATTAAGAATGTTGGATTGATTAAGGTAAGTGAAAATATAAACAACCACTTTCTTTTATACTATTTAAAATCTCCCTTGGCAATGAAGTATGTTTTATACATGTCTAATGGAGGAGCACAAGAATTTGTTGGGCTGACTGCTTTACGCAGTTTCCCAATTCCTTATCCATCATTAAAGGAACAAAAGTCCATTGTTCAAAAACTCGATGCCCTTTCAGTCGAAACCAAAAAACTCGAAACCATCTACCAACAAAAAATAAATGATTTAGAGGAGTTGAAAAAATCGATTTTGCAGAAGGCGTTTAGTGGGGAGTTGTCTGAATCACGGATTGAACTGATTAAATGATTACACGGATTGCTAAACGAATGAATTGGCTTAATAAAAAGAATCAGTGAAATCCGAGCAATCCATTAAATCCGTGATTCAGACAAAGAGTTGAAATCAACATAATCCATAAAGTCCGCGATCATGATAGCAGAACTAAAATACAAAGACATAACCGAAAAGATAATCGGAGCCTCTTTTGAGGTCCATAAGTTTTTGGGTAATGGATTTCAGGAAGTAATTTACCAGCGAGCATTGGCTTATGAAATGCGCGTAGCAGGGTTAGCATTTGCAAGGGAAATTGAGCAGGATATTTTTTATAAAGAGTTAGATGAACCTATTGGAACGAGAAGAGCTGATTTTGTTGTAGAAGGAAAGGTGTTGGTTGAGTTGAAAGCCATTATTCAGTTAGACGATGTTCATTTAGCACAAGCATTGAACTATTTAAAGGCATATAAATTGGAAGTTGGTTTACTAATCAACTTTGGAAGTAAGAGTTTAACCTTTAAAAGATTAGTTTTATAATACCGAATCCGTGAAATCTGAGTAATCAGTTCAATCCGTGATTCAGACAACAAAAGCAACAACATGAACGAAGCCGAAACAAGAGCAGAACTCATTGATCCAAAGCTAAAGGCTTGTGGTTGGGGCGTTGTAGAAGGCTCTAGGGTTCTTCGGGAATACAATATTACGGCCGGGAAAATTCAGGTTGGTGGAGCGCGGGCGAAGAAACTCACGGCTGATTATGTGCTGGTTTATAAAGGCATCAAGTTGGCAGTCATAGAAGCGAAGAGTGCTGACCTCGAAGTGGGTGAAGGTGTAGCACAAGCCAAACAATATGCAGGTAAATTAAAATTGGAAACTACTTACGTCACAAACGGAAAGGAAATCTATTTCATCTGTTTAAAATCTGGCGAAGAAAAATTAGTTGCCAACTACCTTACACCACAAGAGCTTTGGAATAAAACATTTGCAGTTCAGAATGAATGGAGAGAGAAATTTGCTAACGTTCCGTTCGAAGATAAAAGTGGTAGCTGGCAATTGCGCTACTATCAGGAGATAGCGGTTAAGAATACGTTAGAAGCATTAGCCAATAACAAAGACAGAATTTTATTAACACTCGCTACAGGTACAGGAAAAACTGCCATTGCTTTTCAAATAGCATGGAAGCTTTTTCAAACCCGCTGGAATCTAAAGCGTGACGGGAGTCGCAGACCACGCATTTTATTTTTAGCCGATAGAAATATCCTGGCCGATCAGGCTTACAATTCATTTTCGGCATTTTCTGAAGATGCTTTGGTTAGAATAAAACCCAATGAGATAAAGAAGAGTGGTAATGTCCCAACAAACGGAAGCATTTTCTTTACCATCTTTCAAACCTTTATGAGCGGTGGTTTGGCAGGCTCACCAACCGGTCAGGAGTATGTTGAGTTTAAGGAGATTGAAATTGGAGTTATAGAAAAGGCCTTTATGTACATTCTTCAGTGTGGCGATGGAAGTTTTTATACAGGGAGCACAAAGGATTTAATGAGAAGAATTGAACAGCATAAAAATGGTGATGGAGCAAATTTCACATCAAGTAATCTTCCTGTAAAACTTATCTATTATGAATCTTTTGGAAGGATAGACAAAGCCTTTGAAAGAGAAAAGCAAATTCAGCGCTGGAGCAGGGCTAAGAAAATAGCCTTAATTCAAGGAGACATAGAAAAACTGAAACGGCTTTCAAAAAATTATTCTGAACACCCAAAGGTTGGTGAGCCTGTCGAACCAAACTTTGGTCAATACCCGGCAGACTATTTCGATTTCATTATCATTGATGAGTGTCACCGTGGTGGTGCAAATGATGAAGGTAATTGGAGGAGTATTCTTGAGTATTTCTCACCTGCTGTTCAGTTGGGTTTAACAGCTACTCCAAAACGTCAGGATAACGTAGATACCTATAAATATTTTGGTGAACCGGTTTACATCTATTCACTCAAGGAAGGTATTAATGATGGCTTCCTAACACCCTTCAAAGTAAAACGCATCAAGACTACTCTTGATGATTACGTCTATACCAGCGATGATCAAATCATTGAAGGTGAAATAGAAGAAGGTAAATTGTATAAAGAACCCGACTTCAATCGCATCATTGAAATAAAAGCAAGAGAAGCCAAGCGTGTTAAGTTATACATGGACGAAGCCAATCAAAATGAGAAGGCTATTATTTTCTGTGCAACACAAGAACATGCTGCTGCCGTCCGCGATTTGGTAAATCAATACAAGAAATCAAAAGACCCTAATTACTGCGTTCGGGTTACTGCAAATGATGGAGAAGAGGGAGAACGTTTTTTAAGAGAGTTTCAGGACAACGAAAAAACAATACCTACTATATTAACTACTTCACAAAAACTGTCAACAGGAGTAGATGCACGAAACATCCGCAGCATTGTTTTGATGCGACCGGTAAACTCCATGATTGAGTTTAAACAAATTGTAGGGAGAGGTACTCGTTTATTTGATGGCAAAGAGTTTTTCACTATCTATGATTTTGTAGATGCCTATCATCACTTTGCCGACCCTGAATGGGACGGAGAGCCATTAGAACCCGAGGAACCTGTCGGGCCTAAAGAACCAAAACCTCCTTATGAACCAGGGGAGCCAAAGGAACCAGGAGAACCCGGGGAGAAACGTAAGCGCGTTAAAGTAAAATTGCGTGATGGCAAAGAGCGCGAAATCCAGCACATGATCTCAACATCATTCTGGAGTGCGGAAGGAAGACCAATTTCATCAGAAGAGTTTCTAAAGAATTTATTCGGAGAGTTACCTAATCTTTTCAAAAGCGAAGAAGAATTGCGAACACTATGGAGTAATCCCATGACCCGCAAAACCTTACTTGAAAAACTTTCTGATGCGGGCTACAGCAAAGATGATCTTTCCATGTTGCAGAAATTAATCGATGCAGAAAAGAGTGATCTCTTTGATGTGCTCGAATATGTGTCATTTGCAGTTAAACCAATAACCCGAGAAGAGCGAGTAGCAGATGCACATACAAACATGTTTGCGTTACTTAACAGCAAGCAGAAAGAATTTCTGGAGTTTGTGTTGTCAAAATATATTGAAACCGGAGTGGAGGAGTTGGATGAAGAAAAATTACCAAGTTTGTTAGAATTAAAGTATCAATCAATAAGTGATGCTGCTGAAGTGTTGGGTGGAGTGAAGGATATTCGGAGCACGTTTATTGAGTTTCAGAAATATCTTTATCAGCAGAGGGTGGCTTAAGCAAGCCACTATGCATCAAGTCTTCAGACTTGTTCTCACTTCCAGCATACAGTTAGTTCAACCTTCATTTGGAATAACTAAATTTGATAAGTGATTCAAATGAACCTCCTTATAAATTGAACAATGCGATACAGCTCACGGAGATAGAATATCGTAGAGGAGAGGCAACCCTAATCATTGGTTCTGGTAACAAAATTATAGTGCATGTATGCAATGATATAGGCGCACGGGGAAAGGATATGTTATGGCAATTCGATAATGGCTCAACATAAAATAGTAACGAAATCATATGGCGTATAACGAAAAACCTATCTGGTCTAAAGTCTTTCCGTTACTGACTACCTAATGGCTGGTCCCCATATTGCGAAGAGCAAAAGTAAAGACAATGGTGAACACACTCAGGCCAATGACTCTGTTGAGGAGTTAAAACCAATCTTATTTTTGATACTCAATTTTGGTCACACGCCAAACAAATTCACCCGCACCAGTTTTCACTGTTGCTTCAGCACCCACTTCTTTATTGATCAGTGCCTGTGCCATCGGTGAATCCATAGAGATATAGTTTGGGGTGTTGATAATTTCTTCAGGGCCTACAATACGGAATCGTATTTGTTTCCCCTTGTCATTTTCAATTTCTACCCAAGCGCCAAACATTACTTTACCTTCCTGGAAGGGTGAATAATTCACGACTTTTAAATCATCAATGCATTTGCGCAAATAGAGCAGGCGCTTGTCAATTTCGCGCAGGCGTTTTTTATTATAATGGTAATCAGCATTTTCAGAACGATCCCCAAGGCTTGCGGCCCACGTTACCTTTTGTGTTGTTTCTGTGCGTTCAACGCGCCACAGATGATCCAACTCAGCCTTTAACTTTTCTAAACCTTCAGGTGTAATCAACAGCGTTTTCATATTTGCTTAGTCGGGGAGATGTTGGTGAAGCATCATATTTACCGCAAGGTAAATTAATTGCCAACAGCTCCCTCATTAGTTAATGTATTGACCGATTGGTCAAGTCAACAATTTCCTCACATTTTATTCCTTCGTCCGTAAAATAATATGCGCCTGCTAATTCAATTGCAATTCTTTCTATGGCGCAATAGAAATTGCCGCAGATTCTAAAATCATACGAAGTGGTTGTGCACTGAATCGAACAATGCAACATAGCGGTTTTAACCAATTTAAACTACCCAGGTAGTAGGGTGGGATTCGAACCCAATCAGCTATTGTTTTGCCATTAAACTAACAACCCGTTATTTAAAACTATAAAACTGTTTTGGATTCTCTGAAGATCGCCACGCAATAACGGAACTTATCTGGAATTGGCTATTTTAGCTGAATGAAATCCCGCTTGAACTTTTATCTTTTCATTGCTGCGCTAGTGATTCTTGATGCAGTTTTGATACGTAGTCCGAATCTTTTGGGAAAGATTGGATTGTTGGTTTATAAATATCATTATCTGCGAACATTCCCGAAGGCATTGTTGACCGTCTTCCTGGTTGTTGGTGTCGCTACAGTATTTTCAGAGACGATCCGTTTTGCAGTGAAGAAAGAATTAGTTAAAAATCTTGCGGGAAAACTGTTGTTCTTTCTGCTCACGGCCTTGTCAGCTGCTCTTGCCATAAAAGTGGGACTTGATTTCTCTTCCGGAAGTTATGAGCATACCGGTCTTCGCTTCCGCTCTGGCGCTTACCTGTTACCCGTAATACTGGTTGTGGTATTTTTGTATGGATGGTTAACGTTGCCCAAGATACAATTACCGTTTCCTGAATCTCCTGTGACGAATGAGAATGGTAAGTCTAGTATTAAATAATGCACAGGCAGGACTTTAGAAAACAGGACGAAGCCGTTCGTTTATCCAGGTGTGAGGATATAGACCGAGAAAAAAGTGTGTAAATAAATCTACGCCTCAGGAACATCGGTAGCGAAGATGTAAAGCATTCAGCGTTTCATAATCTGGCATAATTTTGTGCCTTCTCAAATAGAGTTTTACCTACCGGCTCGCTTGAATTTATGCGTGCAAGTCTACTGCTACTGTGCTGTATTTTTTTTACTGCCCCTGTTCAGGGCGCAGGTGCAGCTAATATTAAACCCATAATTACCGGTCAGTACCCCCTCAGTACCAAAGAAAGCACTCCCATTACGTTAAAACTAACAGACCTTTTGGTACTGGATTTTGATGATCAATACCCCGCGGGATTTACCTTAATACTTTCTTCCGGCAACAATTATACTTTTGAAGGAAACATCGTTACACCATTCGCCAATTTTACGGGCGATCTTAAAGTAGGAGTAAAAGTTAACGATGGAGAAGATGATAGTAAAAAGTTCGATTTAAAAATTAGGGTGGTGAGTAATGTCACGCCTGTCATCACCGGGCAAAAGGCAATTCAAATCAATGAGGGCGAAAGTTATACAGTGCAACTTCCGAATTTGGAAATAAGTGATAACGATAATGTCTATCCAACCGATTTTACGCTGGAAGTTTTTTCTGGAGCCAACTACGCTTTAAGTGGCAATACAATAACACCATCACCTGGTTTTGTGGGTGTGCTTACCGTGCTGGTATCAGTCAATGATGGCATTGATCAGAGCAATACCTTTGATTTGAAAATTGAAGTGATTGAAGTCGCGAATACTCCTCCTGAAATTATAGGGCAAAATACCCTGACTGCACCAGAGGACGCATCACTAACGCTAACGTTAGGCGATTTGAAAGTGAAAGATCCTGATACGAGTTACCCGAACGGATTTACATTAAAAATTAATTCAGGTGTTAACTATTCCCTATCAGGTTTCACCATTTCGCCAACGCTGAATTTTTCCGGAATGCTTTCAGTCCCGGTTACCGTGAATGATGGAAGCGATGATAGTCCCGTGTTTATGGTGCAGATCAGTATCACTCTTGTTAATGACCCTCCTTTAATAACCGGGCAATTGCCGCTGAGCACAAACAAAAATGTGCCTTTGACAATGCAGCTTTCACATTTAACAGTTGCTGATCCGGATAATAAATACCCGGATGACTTCACGCTCATCATCGCGCCCGGTACGAATTATACCGTCTCTGGTGACATCATAATACCTGCCCCTGATTTCACAGGAAGGTTGAATGTCAATGTTACGGTAAAGGATGGAACGGTTAATAGCGCGGTTTTTAAAGTACAAATAAATGTGCTCGTGCCCGTGAATGCTAAACCTGTCATTACCGGGCAACAATTGATTGGTACCATTGCGAATCGATCCATAGCCATTCAACTCACGGACCTTCTCGTGAGCGATGCAGATAATCTTTATCCGAAAGATTTTACAATGGCATTATTGGCTGGCGCCAATTATACGGTATCGGGGATGGTGATAACGCCAGCACGTGATTTTACGGGTACCCTGACTGTTCCAGTTACGGTAAACGATGGTACCGACAACAGCGTACCCTTTAACCTCAAAGTTCTTGTACTTCCCGGAAATGACAGTGCACCACAAATAACAGGTCAAACCGAGCTTCTGATGAACGAAGATGAATCAATAACCCTGCAGTTCGCGAACCTCACGGTGGAGGATAAAGACAACTCGTATCCTACAGGTTTTACGATGAACGTATTGGAGGGAGAAAATTATATAAGAAGTGGCCATACAATTACACCCGCACCGGGTTTCAATGGATATCTTGTAGTGGGAGTAACCGTAAACGATGGCAAAAACACCAGTCCTGTATTCAATTTAGCGATTTTGATAAGTGCTATTAACGATCCTCCTCAGATCACTGCGTTTGAAACAACACCATTGTTGTATGACCCGGGCAATGGACCCGTTGCCATAACCGAAATACTCGATCTTATCGATGTTGACAATGAAACGTTAAATTTTGCAGAGATTGGAATACGACCGGAAGGTTACAGTGAAGCAAATGATGTGTTGGTTTTCAGCAATACAGATAAGATCAGAGGGTTGTATGATGCTTATACAGGAATCCTGTCGCTTATTGGAATGGCTACCGTATCCGAATACCGCAATGCAATACGGTCTGTGCAGTATAATCAAATACCCATCATAGATGGCGATGACATGCCCGTTTTGCCAGGACCGAAAATTGTGTATGTCAAAGTAAATGATGGCAAGGATGTGAGTCTCGCAAAAGAAAGGACTATTAATTTTGAAACACTATTGCTGGATATTCCAACAGGATTCACCCCCAATGGTGATCAGGCAAATGATACATGGCAAATTCGCACCTTGACGGATGGACAGCAGTTTAGAACAGTAAAGGTCAAGGTATACAACAAGAGAGGTAAGATGGTGTATGAAACCACCACGCTGGATAACGGCTGGGATGGAGTGTTGGACGGTAACATGCTCCCCGCAGACTCATACTTCTTCACCATTGAGTTGGAAACTTCGTACGTCAAAAAGAACTTCAAGGGAGTCGTAACCCTTTTGCGATAAACAGCAAGAAGCAAACGTCACCTCCTGGCGCGAGCGTCTCGCTTGTGCTTCCATCATTCCAAGCATCCCGCTTGGCCTCTCATAAGAATCCGCATAATAGAGAGCTACTACTCATGTATCGGTATTTACTATTCGAAGTTCAACGCCATGCTGATAAAGCAAATGGTTTCGCTATCAAATCTCACTACAATTGATTACTTTAGTTGAAACAAAATGAAGTTAAAATGAAAAAAATAGTAACTTCTATAGCAGTTGTAATGATGATAAACGCATCCATGATGGCACAGACAACAGAAGAAGGCCGTGTAATGAAACTGGTCGAGGAGCTTCGCGTGGCCATGGTCGATGCCAACAAAACATCCCTTGAGAAATTAACGGCAGCAGATCTTAGTTATGGACACTCCAGTGGCCAGATTGAGAACCAAAAAGAATTCGTAGATAAACTTGTAAACAGAAAATCACACTTCACGAAAATTGAACTGACCAATCAAACCATAAAAATAACGGGTGACGTTGCCGTTGTGCGACACACGTTAACAGGCGAAACCAATAACGATGGAAAACCTGGAACCCTTAACTTAAGTGTATTGCTCGTCTGGCAGAACCAAAATGGAGAATGGAAATTAATCGCACGACAAGCCGTGAAGAACTAATTTATTATTTTTATTTTTCCCTCCTGCCTCAGGCTTGTCTATGCACTTATATTTTGTGCTAAATTCCATCCGATATATATACCTTCAAATTGATTGAGTCCTATTCTCATGGTTTTATTGCCGGGCTTCGATTCACTGGCATAACCTTTCCATCCTCCCATTCGGGCGATGATCCAGACTGCCCAGGCGATCGTGCCTTCTTTAAACCCATATTATGCATTAGAAAAATAGCCCCGACATTTATGTCGGGGAACAAATAAAAATAAACCAAAGGGGCTTTAGCCCAATGTAATTTTGGCTAAAGCCAAATATTTTTGCCATTCATTTCCCAAGACATA
>JANODK010000056.1:0-1971 GCA_031412655.1 Chryseolinea sp. | reverse complement strand
ATATGGAATCATTTATTGCTGTCGTCATCATCATCGTTGCTGTTTACGTTGTTTATAAAATTTTCACTGCGCTTATCAAATGGATATTGATTGGTTTGGTGATTGTGTTGGCCATTGCCTTTTTCTCTAACCCGGATGAGTTGAATCACAAGAAGAAGTTTAAAGAAATCGTGAAGAGCATCCCAGTAAAAATAAAAGACGATGCGCTTCAGATAGATAACTATAAAGTTTTCTCGTTGGCTAAAGTGAAGATAAAAGGTGAAGAAAAAACGGTGGGTGTAGGTATGTTTGGCAAAATTTGGTATTTTGATGAAATTAAAGAAAGCGTTGTCAATCCTTGATCGATTGATACTGAAATAAGATAATGGTTGTTTGAATATTGTATTTTAAACGGAGCATTTACGTATTCATTTTTATTGTGAAAGGAGCCTGGCATACTTTATCAAACGTTGGCGTTGTCGACAAGATGGCGTATGAAGATGCCCGAAAAGTCAGGCTGCTGAATCAGACCTCGGCTCTTATTATTATCATTCTTCTCATCTTTGTTGTCATCAATATCATTTTTCCACGATTCCTGTTAGCATCCATCGAGTTTGGCTTCGCGCTAATGTTTATGGTGAATATTTACCTTCATCATAAAAAGAAATACATGCTTGCGTCCATACTTCTCTTTACGGACCTCTATGCATTCACCTGCTTAATATGCTTCGTCTTCTCAACTACCCGAAGTTTGGAGTACATGTTTTTAGTATTGAGCATTTTTCCACTCGCCATTTTTAGAAATAAACTGCTGATTTACTTACCAGCCTTTCTTTGCTGGTTGCTCTTTATTATTGCAAAGTATCAATTTGTTAAGAACGCGGATATTGTTTCCTACCTGAATGGGACTATGCTTTTTCTATTGCTCTTTTCTATTGTGAAATATTTAAAAGATGAGCACGAAGGCTATCGAAAAATTGTAGAAGCACAGAATTTACAGCTGCAAAAATTGAACGAAGAGAAGAACGAGTTGATTGGTATTGTTTCTCACGATTTACGAAGTCCGCTGAAACGGATAAAAGGACTTCTTAATTTGCTTACACTCGATCCCAATACGTTGTCAACAGATCAGCTCGACATTATTAATAAAGCCAAAGATGTAGCGAAACAAAACATTGATCTGGTAAGCAGAATATTGGACATTCAATCAATCGAAAGCAGTGAGAAAATTAGTCTTCAAAAGCATAACATCTTCGATATTCTTAGTCCGATAGTAAAATCATTTGAAGAAGGAGCAGCAAACAAAAAGATTAAACTTCTTCAATCACCGTTATCAGGAAATGTAATGGTGTCTGTCAATGAAGATTACACCAAACAGATTTTCGAAAATCTACTTTCAAACAGTCTTAAGTTCTCCTATCCAGATAGCTCTGTGCGCATAGCACTTCGTTCAACGAAGAGTCATGTTTACATTTCCATAAAAGACGAAGGGCAAGGGTTAGATGAAGAGGATAAGAAGAATCTCTTCAAGAAATTTCAAAAGCTAAGCGCACAACCAACATCAGGCGAACAATCTTCAGGATTGGGTTTGTCTATTGTTAAAAAATATGTTGATGCCATGAAGGGCACAATCTCCTGCGAAAGTCAGAAAGGTAAAGGCGCGGAGTTTATTGTTCAACTTCCCATTGCAGAGTAAACAGTTAACCTCAGAGGGCGCAGATCTGCCTGCCGGTAGGCGGGGATGCGCAGAGTAAATACCCTATCGTATCAAGATTACTCTACCAATGATTAAATAGCAGATCAACCTCGTAAAATCCTTTGCGTACCTCTGCGTCCTCTGCGGTTAAAGGTCAGGGAAATCGCTTTTAACATTTTAACACTAAACTTCTGTAATCATCATTGAGAGCAGCGGTTAGTCGTTTTGATGGTTTAGACATTCTGGTGGATTTTTCTTTATCCAACAAAGTCAAGGCCAGCTTGTTGACGATAGAG
>JANODK010000055.1:0-5137 GCA_031412655.1 Chryseolinea sp. | reverse complement strand
CTCTATCGTCAACAAGCTGGCCTTGACTTTGTTGGATAAAGAAAAATCCACCAGAATGTCTAAACCATCAAAACGACTAACCGCTGCTCTCAATGATGATTACAGAAGTTTAGTGTTAAAATGTTAAAAGCGATTTCCCTGTGATTGGAATAAAAAGATTGAACACAAACATTTTAAAGTTGTATATTCGATTGAAGCAATAGCCAAATGAAAGCCCAAGGCAAAACGGTTAAGGAAATTTTATTAAACCTGCCTGAAGACAGGCTTGAACCCTTTAATAAACTGCACGATATCATTGTAAAAAACCTGCCCAAAGGATTTGAACCGGCTATTAGCTACGGTGGCCTGGGGTATGTGATTCCGCACAAACTTTACCCAGCAGGTTATCATTGCAAGCCTGAAGAGCCACTACCTTTTGCCGGCATTGCTTCGCAAAAAGGATCGATTAATTTTTACCACATGGGTATTTACGCTGATCCAAAATTATTAAAATGGTTTGTGAGCGAGTATCCAAAACACAGCAAGCAAAAACTGGATATGGGCAAAAGCTGCGTGCGTTTTAAGAAGATGGAAGAGATTCCTTTTAAACTCATCGGTGAGTTAATGAAGAAGATGAGCGCTAAAGAATGGATTGCAATGTATGAGAAAAATTTTATGACGAAATCGAAGAAGAAGTAAGAGCCGTTCTCCCGCAGAGCATTGTCTCAAGGACTGTGATGCTTCCATAAAATCAATTCTCATTCAAATGATTTTTTGGTTCTGAAGGTCAGCGTTCCGGAAACCAGTGACACTGATCGGGATAAAGTCGTTAGAGTTAATGGTGATAGATGCATAAAGTGTAACGCTCAGATTAAATTTGCGGACTTCAATAAATAAACTATTTGGATAAAAGAACGGTTTGTGAAGCAATAGAAGTGGGGGCTCTTAAGTCCGCTCGTGCCAGTGCGCAGAATATTGGCCTGTAATATTGACGATCTTAGTCCGCGCTAAAATTCACGCGCATACTTTAACTATAGAATGCAATTTACTTTCGTGCAGCTGCGATGAAAGTAGATCGTATGGGAGTGTTTTATAGTTTATGCTTCCCTTACAACTAAGGACTATTCAGTTGATAACGTACTGTTCTGTAGAACCAATGACAGCAGGGCTAATCCTTGATGATGACGAGAAACTAAAAAGCTTTAAAGTCTACCCGTCTGTTTAATTGCCGGCTTGACTCGGTTGCGTTGTCATGCTTTGCAGCACCTTCTCCATAACCGACAATAGAAATATGATCATCGCTAACACCCATATCAAGCATGAGTTGCCTGATTTTTTGAACACGCTTTATAGAGAGTTGATTATTGTAATTGGCATCACCACGGTTATCCGTATGACCTTCTATTAAAATGATTCTTCCTTGTAAAGCATATTCAACAGCTACTAAAAAAGGGTCCATATCGACAACCGAAAACTCATCTTCGGCAAATGTAAAATAGAGAGGTGCAAGTTCAATCGGCTCATTATCCTTCTTTGTTTTCAGATGTTCCTGTACCTGTTTCCGAATCTGTTCATGTTTTTCTGAAGTGGGTTTAGGTAAATTATTCTCGGCTAATACATCATCTTCTTTATGATGAAGCACTTCGAGCTTTTCGGGAGTAGGTATCTCCGTAGCTTTGGCAGTCACCATTGGCTTTGGGTCTGGCTGCCTCACTGGTGTTGATTGTGATTTTGGATTGGGATTAGAAAGAACTCTTCCCGTTTCTCCACCCTCAGGATATTGTTTCGATTTTGAAAGAAAGGCAAATGGGTGGGACTTCGGTTTCTGTGTTCTTTTTTTCTCTAACAACTGACAGGCGTTGGCATATTGAGTTCTTTGATTTTTGAATTTCGCTTTATAATACCGGGTATTGTGTTTACGAAAATGATCTTGCGCCTGAATTGATTCTGAAACAAAAAACGAGATTAAGAGGATGATACTAATGACAACGATTCTTCTTTCGCAGGAAGTAGTTCTTGCGTTAAGTATTTTCCTAAAGTCAGCAATTTGACTGATGGTCATTAAAGAGGACTATTCTTGGCATTAAGTTACACTATAAATTTGACAAATGAGATATCCACTCCAACCCTAGATAATTTAAAGGAATAAGAAAAATGATTTTATGTTAAATGTAATGAGTAAGAAGGTTGTCTGAGAAAATTACCTCCGACAATCAATTGATGCTGAAGCTAACGTGTTTGGATTCTAATTGTAAAACGTGCTTTGTAGTAGACTAAGCGTTTGTGAATATGGATATGATCAATCCGATTACAGTTGCAAGAATAAGGACGATGACTTGCTTCATGCGGGAAGCAATACGGGCGTTTGTAATTTCTTTGAAGTCGATGTTTCTCATGGTTGCCATAATTGAAGGGGGTTTGTTGACTCAAAAGTCGGAAGAATTGAATTTGATTTCTGCCAAAATGAAGCTGAAATCCTACATTGGTAGTTTAACTTAATGAAATTACAGAAGCCAGACAGAGCCTGGTCTTACCAACTACTTTTTGATATCGGTTTTTTTAGAATTCTCAACCAACGTTATAAAATCCTTGATTATTTCATTTGGAACTGTAACTGAGAGATGGTATTGATCTATTTTCCAGCCTTTTGGAGTCTTATGAAGAATGCCCGATCCACGGCAAACGCCCATCCAGGTTGTTAAAAGTTCTGAAAACCATGCATATTGGCCATCAGATGTTACATGCACATTTCGATCGTATGGTTTGAAATCCCACGCCTTTCCTTTGTCAAAATAGGGTTTTGCAAAGCTTACAAACTCTGCTTTTGTCCAACGCTCATGATCGGCTGTTCCAATATACATTGCGTTCTCGTCCATGCTTTCAAAAAAGATTTTGGCATTTGCTGTCGCTGCCGACACATGCCACTGATCAACAAAAGCATTAATAGTAGAAACATCAGACTGAGCAAATGCTACTTGACTGATAAACAAAACCAATACTAAACCATGAATGATAACCTTCTTAGCATTGAACAAAGAATCAATCACCCACAACTTCAAACCTTGAACTTGAAACCTGAAACAGCTAAGCATTATTCAACTTCAAAAAGTCCATGATCTCCTGACGTACACTGGCAAGTTTAGCCTCATCATACATTTCAGTAGCAATCGATTTGAAAAGCTCTCCTACAACGGAAGGCTTAAGTCCAAGTTTCTCCGCATAGATGGTGGCCACCTCTAACTCAACGTCTTCAACCACTTCATCCAGGTAAATCATGGATACCAGATTATAGATGGCTTCTAATTTTTCTACTTTGTCATCGAACTTTAAATGGGATATATCCACATTGGCCTGTTTTAAATCTTCAGGATTCAGATGCAGTTGAAATCCCCATTTCAAGAGGCAACGCAAATAGCGACTCTCAATATTTTCCTTGGCTAGAAATAGCGCCAGAATGTTGAAATAGCTCTTCTTAACGGAAGTGGCATTTTCTATGTTTAACTGTGTCATAGTATGTATGTCGTATTACCGACTTCTAAATGAGTGGTCTTGTATCCAGTAATTTCGAGAAAAATCGGTTTATGAAACCTAAAATCCTAATATTTTTTATTTACGTGTTCTAAACGCCCTTTTGGTTTAGACTATTCAGCAGAAATGTCCGCTTAATGGCGATCTAAAATAGGGATTTATCAATGCTGATACGTTCACATATTAAGTAATTTCCTCAAAACGCTAATGACAATATTTCTTTTCCAATTCATCATTATTCTCACTATCTCTTGCTTTGGCTTTTTGTAAATCAATGCAAACTGAATCCAATTGGTTGTTGCCGATGTTAGCCATTGCCTTCAATCGGTAAGGTTTTCCTTTTGCTGGCCGTAGGTAAATGCAAAAATCAGAATCCTCAACGACTTCTTTGAAGTTTGTCAGCACAATATTGGCCTCAGCCCGTGCTTCAAAAATTTCAAAATAGATTTCAGGAGCGTCTTCAGGTTTTATTGTAAAGTGAAATGAATCACCATTTTTTACCATTGAATTTTGTTCGATTAGTTGCTTGCCTCTTGACAAGTATTGGAGTGCGCTATCGGAATTGTGGATATTGTTCAAATAGATCAGGCCGATTTCATATAGAAGCTCCAGATTGTTTGGATGTTCTTTATCAACCGCTTTCAATATGATGACCGCTTCATTATAATTTTCCAGGGCATACTGACATTGCGCAATTTTAAGTGTGGTCTCAAGTTGTTTTGGCTCTTCATGCTGACTAAGTACGAAATAATCAGTGATGGCTGATGAGAATCGCTGTGATTCATATTTTGTTTCTGCACTTCTTCTAAGTTCGCTCATCAGACTATCCTGTGTATCCGCTAAACGATGATTAAATGATCTATTTTGTTGAAGTAATTGAAGAGTTGAAAAAGCCTCTTTGGTTTTACCACTTGAAAAAAGTGCGTTCACATTTTTCAAATCCATTGTAAGGACATTGTATTCTTGAACTTGTTTTTGCTGAGTAAAGTATCGGAATGATTGAATAACAATCAAACAAAGCCCTGCGATGGCGATGAAAACCAGTAAGGTAAGACCTTGCGTTTTAAAATACGTTTTGTCAATTTTATAATAGGGTTTCCGTTGTTGAGGCTGACGATAATTAGGAGAACTACTTCGTGCTTCTCTGGTATAATCTTTTCGAGATGTCTTTGATGCTATAGTTTCCAACTGATAATCGAAACGCGCTCGCTTGTTGGCATCTGTTAATATATGATAGGCCTCGTTAATTCGTTTGAACTTTTCTTCTGCAGCAGCAGCATTGCCGGGGTTTTTATCCGGATGATAGGCTTTCGCCAATTTTTTATAAGCCGTCTTAATTTCAGCAGTACTGGCTGTCGACCGAACTCCCAATATGCTGTAATAGTTGTTCACAATAGAAAGGTAATAATCTATAATCGGTAGGAATATTTAAAAACTTCTGATCAGCTTCTCTCCTCGTTTAGGTAACGTTATAAAAGAAAAAGGTGCTCGTTGAAGCACCTTTATTCTTTTCAATAGTATTATGATTATTAGACTTTTGCAAGTTCCTGAACGAGGTCGATAATCTTGTTAGAATATCCCCACTCATTGTCATACCAGGATACAACCTTCACGAAGTTATCGTTTAAGG
>JANODK010000054.1:0-9171 GCA_031412655.1 Chryseolinea sp. | reverse complement strand
CTTTATTTCATGGCGGCCATTGTTATTTTCCTGATTGCTGCTTATGTTTTTTTGATCATGAGCAAACGCAATCCAAAAAACTCTTCCAAACTGCTTTTCTTCTTTTCTGCAATTCCAATACTGTATCTGTTATTGATGCTTTATAAAACACAGTGGTTCGTAAGTCAGGAAGTTCCCGATACACTTCAGATTGAACAATACCAGGAAGAAAAAAGTGATTGGTATGTTCCGGCCTGGTTCAAGCGCTAGAAAATTCCTTCCGGATCTGTATCTATCTCAACAGAATACTTTTACCATCAGTCAAATATTAGGTTGAGGATTGGACACATCTGTATATCTTCAAGATAAAATAATTTCGCCATGCGTAACATTTTCATTCTACTACTGATAGCAACTTCTTTTCAGACGTTTGCTCAGAAAACGAAGCCTGAAAAAATTATTTTAGATACTGATTTTGGAAACGACTGTGATGATGCCGGTGCGCTAGCTATTCTCCATCAAATGGCTTATAAAGGCGAGGCTGAAATTCTGGCAACTGTGTATCCAATGAATGATGAGTGGGGTGCTGCTGCTATTGATGCAGTCAATACCTATTATGGCAAACCCAATATTCCAATCGGAACATACAAAGGAAGTTATGTATACAAAGGCAAGCACAATGATTTTTATAACAGCAAACTGGCCACTGATTTTCCAAACGATTTAAAAACCGGGCATAACGCTCCCGATGCTATTGCATTGTATCGCAAGATTCTTTCTTCACAGCCGGATAAGAGTGTCACCATTATTGTCATTGGACCACAACGATTAGTAGCTGATTTATTATTATCGAAACCCGATTCGATTAGCAAACTGGATGGAATGCAATTGGTAAAAAAGAAAGTGAAGAAATTAGTTTCAATGGGAGCGGAGTATCCGAAGGGCGATGAGTGGAACATTCGGATTTGTCCAGATGGTGCAAAACTTGTGGCTGAGCAATGGCCGACACCAATTGTATATTCTGGCTTTGAAATCGGAAAACCCATTATGACAGGGGAACGATTAATTACGGAGACCCCTGAAGCGAATCCTGTTCGAGTTGCTTTTGAAACCAATCCAATGGTAGACGAAAAAAAGAATCGACATAGTTGGGATGAAACAGCAGTATTGTATGGCGTGCGTGGAGTGAAAGAATATTGGACAATAGCATCAGGGAACCTTCAGATTGCAGAGGATGGAAAGAATACATGGAGTACACCGGAAAAGACACATCAATACCTTGTTGCTAAAATGCCGATCGCAGACATGAAAAAAGTTATCGAAGATATGATGGTCGCTCCTCCAGTGACACATAAGTAAAGTTCTCTGATTAAAGATTGTAAATCATATCTCGGACAAAACTTCTATGAACTATATCCTGGAAACAGAACGGTTGCAACTCAGACAATTTGAAATAAGCGATGCTCCATTTATTGTTGAATTGGTGAATACACCCGGATGGCTTGAGTTTATTGGTGACCGGAAGATCAAGACGAATGAAGATGCCATTCGATATCTACAAAATGGGCCACTGAAAAGTTATGAGCAGCATGGATTTGGATTGTCGTTAGTTGAATTAAAAAGTGATCAAACGCCAATTGGAATGTGTGGTATTCTCAAAAGAGATAGTTTAGAAAATCCAGATATTGGTTTTGCATTCTTGCCTGAGTTCACCGGAAAGCAGTATGCTTTTGAAGTAGCACAAGCAACATTAAACTATGCAAAGAATAAATTGAAGTTAGAAACCATTTTTGCGATTACAATTCCTTCGAACATAAAATCGATTCAGCTACTAAAAAAAATAGGACTTGAGTTTGTAAAAACAATTCATGATCCGAAAGACAATTCTGAATTACAGTTGTATAGCAATTAAAGTATACTACTGATAGTTCTTATTCATCCGGATAACTGACTATTCGCTTCGTAATGTTTTAGAAGGACTAGCTGAAATGGTTTTCATTCCCTGAATCCAAACAATGAGTGCAATGATTGTCACAACACCTGCACAAGTAATAAAGTAAATCCACCATGGCATGGGAGTTCGATAAGCGAAACTCTGAAGCCAATGATCGGCAGCATACCATGCCAGGGGTATTGCAATTAAGGTTGAAACAATCAGCACCAATGTAAATTCATTGAATAACATCAACAATGCTTGTGCAACCGATGCGCCAAAAACTCTGCGTACACTTATTTCTTTTGTTTTGCGAAAGGCATTGAATGTTGCTAATCCAATGATGCCCAACCCGGCAATGATTAATGTGATGATGGTGAAGAGCAGTATTAATCGTGAAGCAATGATTTCAGTTTTATATAAGTCATCAAAGGTTTCATCCTGGAACCAATACTTCATTGTAAAACTTGGTTCAAAACTTTTGTAAACTTTTGAGATGGTCGCCATTGCTTGCTGCGTTGAGCCTGATTGATATCGCACATAGAGCGCGGAAACATGTTCGTAATCTGTATGATAGAGGATAACCGGTTGACGAACCTCATGCAAGGATTCAGTATGAAAATCATTAATCACTCCGATGATTACAAATGTGCTCTCACCAATTTTTATTTCTTCGCCAATTGGATTCGTTAGTCCCATTGCCTTAACAGCGTCTTCGCTTACGAGGACTTCCGTTCTCAGTGAGTCCAGTGGTTGTGATTGAAAGTTTCGGCCTTCCAGTATTTTTAACCCCAGGGTTTCGGGAAACTCAGGGCTGCACCCAATCGTTTTAAATGAAATACGTAAGTCTTTGGGTTTGCCTGGCCAGCTAACACCTGTATTGCCGCCTCCGGTATTAAGTGGATTAACATTTGAAGCAGCCACACCTAAGATGGAAGCATCCTTACTTAATTCATTTTTGAAACTCGCAAATTTTTTCAGTAGCGGAAATGTAGGTTCAATACGAACCATGTTACTGCGATCAAATCCAATGTTTTTGTTCGTAACGAAATTTAACTGATAGTACAATACACCACTAAAGATGATGATACCAATGGATACACTTAGCTGTACGATTAATAATGATTTTCGGAATCGTTGAGACCCGGAGGTGTTGCTGTTAAACTGATTTTTTAAAATTCGGATGGGTTGGAATGACGACAATATCAATGAAGGATAAATTCCTGCTAAGAGTGCAACCGTCAGAAGGAAGCCGACCAGGTATAGCGGCATTAATCCTGAAACCATGTTTAGGCTAATGGGTTCCGTAAGTAACGTATTAAAAATAGGTAACATCAATTGAGCAGCGACAACAGACAATGCAAAGGCGAAGAATACCAGGAGAAACGATTCGGCCATAAATTGAGCGATGATTGTACCACGCACGGCACCCGTTACTTTTCGAATTCCAATTTCCTTTGCACGTAACGTTGCCCGGGCAGTGGACATGTTCACAAAATTGATTACGGCCATTATTACCACCAGTCCACCGATGATGATAAATAAAATGATATACTCAATGCGACCGCCAGTATTTTTACCGCCTTCAAATTTGCTTTTCAAATGCCAGTCGGTAACAGGGTAAGCCTGATAACTTAGTTTCTGTGCTTTGTATTCTTCGGTTACCACACGTACATCATTTAGCTTTTTGGTAAGTTGCTCTGCTGAAATGGATGTATTTGTTTTGACGTACATATTGAAAAAATTCTGCGCGAACCCTTCATCATTAATGCCCCATTGTTTTTTAAGGATCGCGTACGGAAGAGCAAAATCAAATTGAAGAGTAGAGTTAGAGGAGATGTTTTTAAAAATAGAAACAATGGTGACTTCGCGTGTGTCATCAATTTTAATAGTCTTTCCAACAGGGTTTGCATTACCATAAAGCGCTAACGCCATTTTTTCGGAGATTGCAATATTGGCACCTCCCTTAAGTGGATTTTGATCGCCCTCTAAAATAGGAAAGTTGAAAATGGAAAACAGATTTTCATTCGCGTAGACACCATTCATGTAGATACATTCATTTGTCTTTCCTTCAGGACGGAAACACAGTTCGTGCGGCCATCGATCTCCTGGTGAAACGCTAACAAGCGTTCCTGCTTCCGGAACAGAAGACAGATCGATAACACACGATGCAACATCGTATGTTTGAACATCTCCGTTAGCTTCTACATGTGTGAGTATTTTAAAAATTCGATCGGGTTCAGCGTGAAACCGATCGAAAGAATATTCATGTGCTACCCAGAGGATAATCAATATGGCACACGTAAACCCGGCCGATAAACCAAATACATTAAGAAAGGAGTGACCCGGCTGGCGAAGAAAATTACGGACGGTTACGACAAGTATATTTTTAAACATAGCAATCGATAGTTGAGATTGGTAATGATTTGTTTTGGTCTTGTTAATATTTTTCCATCGGAAGAACCGAAGGACATTCCAAATGAATTGCAGGTTGGCTAACCGCCTACTTTCTTCTGCCTTGCGATAATACAATTCGTAAGCATCGCCCTGGATTTCTTCAAGCAAATCCGGACGGCAATACCACATCAAAAATCGATCAGCCCATTTGGGTGGCGTTATTTGTTTCATGCTATTCTGAATTGCAATGCAA
Source organism: Chryseolinea sp. (assembly GCA_031412655.1). Lineage (GTDB taxonomy): Bacteria > Bacteroidota > Bacteroidia > Cytophagales > Cyclobacteriaceae > Chryseolinea. Next base: position 4,609 of record JANODK010000054.1, on the reverse strand, counting down.
TCTTGGGTATCATGTTGAATAATTGTGATCGCAATTCATTCGCTTCTTCCAGTGCGCGTTTCCCAGCAGCGGTTAAGAGGAAAATTCTTTTCCTTCGTCCACCACGTTCCGGGGATGGGTCGCCCATTTTTGATTTTAACAGACCCTTTTCTTCCAATCGGGTTAGCACAGAATGAATGGCACTAATATTCAAACTTCGGCCAGCTTGTCTTTCAATTTCATCCATTACGGCCACGCCATAGGCTTCAGGATAAAGAATGCCAACATGTAAAAGCACCAGTTCTTCCAGCTCGCCCAGATAAATACCTTTCATAAATTCTGATATGATTAGTTCTGCAAACGTGAAAGTAATTGATATGTTTCAGTTTTGTAGGAGTATTGTAAAAAATATTTTTCCAATTGGAATTTTTAATAGTTTTTCAACTCAATAAGCTGTATCAGTAATTGTTGAGTACAGGATCCAAGATGACTTTTTAAAGATATTTTTTTACATTCGTTAAGATGTCTTTTCTGTATGCATATCCAAATCTGCAACTGTATTTCAACGGCACCAATCATTTCCCCGGGGATCAACCTTTTAAGATTTGAAATTGAAAAGCTAATAATATCGATTAACACGAACAGGAATTTATCCTGCAAATACATTTGACAATCAAATCTTAAAACATGACATCCCTCACAAAAAAAAGAATTGAATCAATTGATATACTGCGTGGTATAGTAATGGTGATAATGGCATCAGACCACGTTCGGGATTATTTTCATATCAGTGCTAATACAGATGATCCAATGAATTTGGCCACCACTACTATTCCACTGTATTTCACCCGGTGGATATCACATTTCTGTGCGCCTGTTTTTGTTTTTCTTTCAGGTACTTCTATTTATTTGCAGAGCTTGCGTAAAACCAATACCGAGCTAGCTTCATTTTTAATCAAGCGCGGATTTTGGTTAATCTTAATAGAGTTTACTGTTATCTCTCTTGCGTGGACCTTCAATCCGCGTCATGATATTATTATTTTTCAGGTTATCTGGGCCATTGGAATAAGCATGGTGATGTTGGGTTTGCTCAAGCTCGTTCATCTTCCACAAATAGTATTATTTATTCTTGGTGTAGTGCTTGTTTTTGGACACAACATATTAGACTTCTATGAAAGAGCTCCAGACTTTCAATCTAATTTCTGGTGGGATTTATTTCATCATGGTGTTTTTCAGCCGTACGCCTATGCTCCTAATCGTATTGTGTTAATGGTGTATCCCTTTCCTGCATGGACCGGAGTGATGCTTTTGGGATATTGTGCAGGTTTTTTATTTACTCCTGAAGTATCTACTGAAAAGAGAAAAAAGATATTGACGTGGATAGGTGTCAGTTTGATTTTGTTTTTTGTCGCTTTACGCTTCACGAATTTATACGGTGATCCGATTAAATGGTCAATGCAGAAAGATGCCGTATATACTTTACTTTCCTTTATGAATGTAAATAAGTACCCTCCTTCATTACTGTATCTCTGCATGACGATAGGCCCGGCACTCATCTTGCTTGCCTTCATAGAAAATGTCAAGAATAAATTCACGGATGTAATGGTCGTGTTTGGCAGAACCGCATTCTTCTATTACATAATTCATCTCTACGTAATCCATTTGCTTACGACCATTTTATTCTTTGTGAGAGGACATAGTTTCGAAGATTCAAATAGTCCGAATCACCATCCCTTTTTATTTGTTGTAGCGGGTGAAGGTTATGCATTGCCAATTGTTTACCTGATATGGATCATTATAGTAATTGCTTTGCATCCATTGTGTAAGCGATATGATCAATATAAAATCAACCATAAGGAGAAATGGTGGCTTAGTTATGTATAAAACTTTCTTCTAAGTTGTAAGATGATCTTTCCAAGTTTTAGTTGACCTAAAACTGCTTTCTTAATAGGAGTTAAGGATAAGTTGTCCGTAATACATGATCACTGGTTGATCAATCACTGGTTGATCAATGCGATGAAGTGTGAACTGATTCATTTTTTATTTTCTGTGAAGCGTTTTTCATCAAGCAGAAAAACTTTTGCAGAAGCAATTCACAGATATTGAATTTCATTAGTGTTTCATGAAATATAAGTTGCCTCATGTTTAGTGACGAGGGACGAATGAATAATAAAAATGAAAACATTATGTCAACGCAACTTCCTGATAGAATTCTTAGAGATGGAGAATGGATGGATCTCTATTCGAATCCGCTTGAACAGTATTGGATTGCTGCTCGCAAGAGTCGTCCGGCATTTTATCCACGGTTCAATTGCAAACGTGGTTACGTAGCAAGCTGGGAAATAAGGGAGAATCGTTTATTTCTGAATGACATTGTGGGAAGTTTTGAAAAGCGAATATTTTTCTTTGTAAAAAAATCAGCCTCCTGTTCGCTGAAATGGTTATTCCCCAGATTGACGCAAAAGCATAAGCTGGTAAAGGCTACCTGGTTCTCAGGTAAGCTCAGAATTCCGCTGGGTAAAATGATGTTTTACGAGCACAGTGGATATGATTCACGTTTTGAGAAAGAGCAAATTATCACCGTTGATCATGGCGACATACTTAAAGTGGTTATTCTTGACAATGTGGAACATGCATTGATTGTGCAATAGTTCGATTAAGCAAACCAATAGATATTTCTAAGGATACCTACGGAGTATGGCAATGGATAAATAGAACAACCTAACGGTGTCTTCACTTTAATTTTGGCTGTATTTCGCAAACGCATAGCGGGAATCCCACTATTTTTTTATTTTCGAGCGTCTAATTCTCTATTATATGCTTCGTTTGCTGATATGTACCGTTGGTATCGTGTTGTCTCTTACTTCCATTGCCCAGAAAATCCCGCTTATTAACGCTGCCGAGGTGATAAGCCAGGGCAAAACACTTTATGATTCGGGAAAGTATCCCGAAGCTGTGAAACAATACTTAACCATTCCAAAGAGAGACACTGCCTATGTGGATATGCTCGCTGAATTGGCAATAACGTACACAGCTAATGAAGAATATGATAAGGCAATAGCAACGACTGAAGAAGCCTTAAAGTTTACCTCTATTCACCGCACGCATCTGCTTCGTTCGCGCGCCATTGCGACAGATAAAAAAGGAGACTATGATCAATCTGTTGTCTTTTTCAATCAGGCTATTGAAGAATACCCATTCGATTATTCCCTGATCTATAATCTTGGCATAACGTATTACAATCATAAAGAATATGACAAGGCGCGAGATTGCTTTTTCAGGACTCTAAAATTAAACCCCTTTCATTCAGGTTCTCATCTGAATCTTGGAAGACTCTCAGCCGCACAAGGTAAGAAAGCACATGCCATGCTGTCGTTAGGTTTATATATGGGCATTAACAATAGCGCAAACCAATGGCTTATCTTTATTGAGAAATTTGTATCGAACGAATATCAGGAGGAAAATTCCATTCCGTTTACCGGAAAGAATGCCTTCGATAAAGTTGATCAGATCATCAAATCAAAAATAGCGCTCGATAAAAATTATAAATCAATAGTCGACTTCGAGGCGAATCTTGTGAAACAATATCAAATGTTTTTTGATCAGATGGGTACAGTCAATACTTCGGTGGACGATCCATGGGTAACATTCTACATGCCGATGTACACTGCACTGAAAGAGCAAAACGCCATTGAACCTTTCCTCTATCATATCCTATCCTCTGTAAAAGGTGAGCAGGTTAAAAAATGGCAGAAGAAAAATGACAAACGGATGGACGCGTTCTTTACGTTAACCAACACGACACTTCAAAAAGGTCGTGAAGAACTTATCGCTCCGGTAGCATTGGGATTTGATAAATCCGTCAAGGGATGGTACGATAGTAACAATAAGCTTGAAGCGATTGGCAATAAAGATGGAAACAATATTCGCAAAGGCCGATGGATTTATTATCACAACAATGGACAACGTTCAGCAGAGGGTGAATACGATGATAAAGGAATAGAGAAAGGTGTATGGAAATTCTATCGATCAAATGGAACTGTAAAAAGTATCCAAGACTATGGTACCGGAGAGGTTAATACCTACTATGAAGATTTTTCTCGCGATGAACATTTCTTTCTGAAGGATGATAAGACCCAAGGTGAAGTTGAAATATATTTTCAGTGTGGTGCGTTAGATGAAAAACGAGTATACGATCAGGATAAACGAAACGGACCGGGCACTTCTTATTATAGTAATGGTGCCGTGAATTCACAATATCAATATGCGGATGATAAACTTACCGGAGAATACATTCAATACTTTGAAGATGGAAAACTGAAAAGCAAGTCGAATTATAAGGAGGGGCTATTAGAAGGGAACTTCATTTCGTACAACCAGAATGGAAAAATAAAAATAGTTGGTTCATACCTAAAGGATGAAGCGAATGGCCCCTGGAAATATTATTACATTAACGGAAAGCTGGAGAAAACCGGAACTTACAAAGATGGAAAGGGTGAAGGAGACTGGACTTTTTATGATAACCACGGCAAGCTTTATGGTAAGCGTACATTGATAAATGGAGAAATAAATGGAGATGACATTGTGTACAACAACGAGAAAATTCATTTTATCAACACCTATAAAAATG
>JANODK010000053.1:0-57052 GCA_031412655.1 Chryseolinea sp. | reverse complement strand
CTTTTACGCACCAACCTGTGTAGAAATTTTGAATTTTTTATAATACACCTTTCCATCTTTTATAGTAGTGTACGTTGTACCGAGTTTTACATTTTCGTTGGCGATAAGGAAAATGTTTCTCCAGTGCGTGAACAAAACCCGAAGTGCTTTTAGAAGAGAATAGCCAGGCTGATAAATATGTGCAGGTTCAGCGCCACACCCGTTGAGCTCCATCACTTTGATGTTGCCTGCATATAGATCATTTATGTTGTTGCAACGCAAATCATATCGCCCAAAATAGAAGCCATCAATTTGTTTGCTGATCCTATCAAAGGTTTCCGATAATTTATCATTGACGAGATGCGAGCCGTCTAAAAACATAGTACCTAAACAATGATTACCGATCGATACTAATTCAAACACTTTCCCTTTTTCAAGAACACCCTCAAGTTGATTTTGATAGGTAACTTTCAAATTATCCCATTGCAACTTAGCGCGATCTTTTTGAAGAATCAATTCCTTTAAGGTTGACGTTCCGTCACCAATTACATGCAACATCTCTTTCATCACCACAGATGTTACGTGCCCTTTTTCATCTTGCGGAAAGCGTGTATAGAAAACGCCAAACTCCAAGGGCAAATCAACAAACTCCTGGATAACAAAAGAGAAAGGAAGTTGAGTGAGGTAAAGATCAATATCACTTTCTGATTTTATTTTCTTGACCATAAAACCACGCTCACCCAAATCGGGTTTGAAAATAACAGGTAATTGAAAGCTGTTTTCTGAAAGAGCCTTCAAGACCTCAAGCTTTGAAGGCTTTGCTGGAATCAGAATGGTCTTAGGAATGTATTGGGGTGGAATTTTTTTCAGGACTTCGTATTTCGATTCACCAAACATTCCACCCATGGCAATTCCTGGATTGGACGCAGTGAAGAAAAGAATAGTTCGCGAGCGTAATGAAAGCCATGCGAAATAAATAAACAATGGAAATTGAACTATGCCGAAGGGCCAATATTCCCAACTGGTTAACTTAATGTAAAAATTACTTCGGGTGATTTTCTTAGGGATAAACATTCATGCAACGTTCGGAAAATTAATGATGCGCTGCGATAGTTTTTTCTTTGTGACGAACGGTGGATGCGGCAATTCCAAAATCACTTGGTAGTGTAATGTAGCGAGCCACCTCGCGAATTCCAATTTTCATAATGGCCATATGATGAACAGCATGTTCAATGTTGTAAACTAATTCGCGAGTTGCTGTTGTGTCAATGGTAATGTAATCTTCTGAATGTAAATCATAACCAACCTCCAGCTTCAGTGGCCGTTCTTTCAGCTTACTTACAAAATCTGCAATTCGATTGATGGTTGAAAGGGCAATGAACTTATCACTTTCTATTAATTTATCATGAGCGCGTTTATCGTAGTTGATAAGACCATTCTCAAATCCATTTTCAAAACAAATGAAAAACTCAAGGGTATGTCGAAGATGTTGGCCAATGGTAGAATGGCCTAACGCTTTAGAAGGTTTCACAAAATCCTCCTCCGCAATTTGATTGACAAGAGCAGCCAATTGACTGAGGGTATGGGCACAGGCGTTTGATAAATTCATAGAAGGGTTAGTATTCAAAGATAAGTTAAAATCAGGTTTTTGAAAACCATCTTTACAGGATGGTCTTTTTCCAGTTCTTATTGCCCGACTCAAGGAGTTTTTTCTCGTTTTTATTCCAATCCTCTAAAGTGTTGTTCCCCCAGAAATTATAAAACAAGTAGAGTTTCCCATTCAGTATTTTATACGTTTCCGGATCTACCTTTACCTTTTCACCACTTTCCCCCATGGCATAAGCACACCATCCCCCAAATTGCGGCTCATAAAGTGAAGGGTTGCTCTTGAATTTATTCAGATTCCCTTGAGTAGAAAACTGATAAACAACCCCTTCGTAGGAAAGTTTTAACGCTTCTTTACCTTCAGCCGGTTTGCCATCGAAAAAGCTCACTGGATCGTAGCCTTCAAGGGCGATGTTATTTTTTACATTGAAATTTTTTTTTCGCAGCTCCGTGCTTTGACTGAACCCCGGAACTAGAATTAAACAGACAAGTAGTAAGGAGAGTAGCTTTTTCATATTGATAAGATACGATGTAACAACAAAGATGGATTTAACGATCTGAACGGATTGTCGTGGATGTTACAAAACAAAAGAATTTTGTAGAATTAAAAGACCTTGATTTATGATGATTGATTGTTGAGGAGTGAATTGCGATTTATAAATTGATCAACCATTTAAAATCGTCCTTCGGAAATCGTATCCCTCCCTTATCTCGTCCCCTCTAAACGGTTACATCAATCTGCTTTCTCAGAATATCTTCCAGGGTTTCGCGTTCGCGGATGAGTTTAGCTTCACCATTGATAACCAATACTTCTGCTGGTCTGAACCGTGAGTTATAATTGGATGCCATTGAGAAGCCATAGGCACCTGCATTTTTGAACGCAAGAATATCACCTTCTTTTACTTCGTTCAATTCACGATCCGAACCGAAAGTATCAGTCTCACAAATGTATCCGACAACGGTATAGATTTTTTTAGGACCCGTTGGATTGGAAACGTTTATGATATGGTGATAGGCATCGTACATCATAGGTCTAATCAAATGATTCAAACCGGAGTTGACGGTTACAAATGTAATGGCAGGAGTTTCCTTAACGATACTAGCTGTGGTAAGAAATGTTCCGGCTTCGCTCACAATAAATTTTCCGGGCTCAATCCATAGCTCAAGCTTTCTGCCGTATGATTGACAAAATGCTGAGAACGCTTCTGTTAATTTTTTTCCGAGCTCCGAAACATTGGTAACTACATCTCCTTCTTTATACGCCACCTTATAGCCACTTCCAAAATCAATGAAGGTAAGATCAGGAAAATGTTTAGCCGTATCGAATAATACCTGTGCCGTTTTTAAAAACGCTTCTGTTTCCTTAATGTCAGAACCCGTGTGGATGTGTAATCCTTTGATATGAATTTTATAGCGATCAACAACTTCTTGAATCTGCTCAAGTTGAAGAATGGAAATTCCAAATTTTGAATTGCTATGACCCGTGGAGATTTTAATATTTCCACCCGCCATGATGTTTGGATTCAGACGAATACCACAAGGATAATTGCTTCCGAATTTCTCACCAAACTTTTTTAGCACGGAAAGATTATCGAGATTGATAGAGAAGCCTAATGCAACCCCTTCTTCAATTTCAGAAAAATCAACCCCGCTGGGTGTGAATAAAATTTCGGATGAAGTGAATCCTGCTCTCAAAGCAAGCTGTGCTTCCTGAGGTGAAACCACTTCGATGCCTACACCTTGTTTGCGAATAAATTTTAAGATAGAAATATTGGTTAGCGCTTTGGCTGCATATTTAATTTTAAGGTCGGCACCGGTATACGCTTGCTTTAATGTATTGATCTGATCAACTATTTTGTTGCTATCGTAAACATATAGTGGACTACCAAATTGTTGGACAAGTTGGGTAACGGGTAATCCCTGAATGGTATAGACTCCTTTTGTTTGTTCCATATGAAATTAAAAGCATCAAATATACCGAGCGTATAGTTAATTCTGACTTCTTAATTCTTAATTCTATTTTTGCCCTATGAAACTATTCTCTCGCGAATACGGTGAAGGCCAGCCGTTGATTATTCTGCATGGCTTATTTGGCTCGTGTGATAATTGGTTAACACAAGCCAAGCTGCTGGCATCAAATTTTAAGGTGTATACGATCGATCAGCGAAACCACGGACTCTCACCTCACAGCGATGACTTTGATTATACCTTTATGGCTGCCGATCTTTTAGAATTTATAGAAGATCATAGCATCAATCGACCAACTATAATTGGTCACTCCATGGGCGGAAAGACAGCCATGAATTTTGCACTCGCTCATCCAGATAAACTTGAAAAACTGATTGTGGTAGACATTGCCCCTCGGGCATACAATCTTGAGCATTACACAATAGCTGAAGGATTGAATGCTATTGATATTTCTGCATTGACATCACGCAACGATGCGGATGTCGCACTTTCTCAATATGTACCAGAAGCCGATGTGCGTCAGTTCCTCCTGAAGAATTTACAGCGAAAGCCTGAAGGAGGTTTTTCCTGGAAGATAAATTTGAAAGTGATCAGTGAGAAGTTGGGTAATGTTGGCGTTGATTTGCAATACAAAGGGACATTCGAAGGGCCAACACTTTTCATTCGTGGAAAGCGATCGAACTATGTAAAAGACAATGATTGGACACACATCACTGAAGTTTTTCCGTCTGCGACATTAGAGACAATGGATACAGGACATTGGGTGCAGGCAGAGAAGCCACAAGAGTTTGTGGAGATTGTGAGTAGATGGTTGAGTAAGTAGTAAAGTACTGACTTGCCTCTTTGACTTACTGTTGGAAACATCTTGGTGAATTTTGCTCCAGAGGAGCTCCGTGTTTATAGCAATCCATCGATTGATTTCATCCGGCTCCATAGGAGCCACCTGTCACGCGAGGTTTCTTAAATCAAATTGTAGACATGAGGTGGCTCCATAGGAGCCGGTCTCGGTGTTTGAATTCCATTTCTATAGACACGGAGCTCCTCCGGAGCAAAAAATATGTACTAACTGTAGAAAAGACGAAAGACACCGTTGCCATAAAATAAAAAACCCAACCAGTTCTGGCAGGGCCTCTCTAATTGCAAGCAGAGAGTTTATCTTTTACTTTCCGAAATCAACCGTTGGTGCTTTTTCAGAACCTTCAGCCGCTTCGAAGTATCCTTTCGCCTGGAAGCCATACATGTTGGCCAGCATATTCGAAGGGAAACGTTTGATGTATACATTGTAGGGTTGCACCACTTCATTAAATCGTGTACGAGCCACAGCAATTCTGTTTTCAGTTCCTTCTAATTGAGCTTGTAAGTCAAGGAAGTTTTGGTTGGCTTTTAACTCCGGATAGTTTTCAGCAACTACTAATAAGCGGCTTATTGCTGAACTTACACCACTTTGCGCTTGCTGAAATTTTGCCAAAGCTTCTGGTGTAATATTGCTTGGATCGATTTTTACTTGCGTAGCACTTGCTCGTGCTTCGATCACTCTAGTAAGTGTTTCTTGCTCAAAATCTGCATAGCCTTTTACCGTATTCACCAGGTTTGGAATCAAATCTGCCCTGCGCTGATATTGTGTTTCTACTTGTGCCCATTCTTTTGGAATAGCTTCTGATAATTCGACCATTTTATTATAACGGCCTGCGAAAAAGCTGTAGAGTATAAAACCTACTACAACAACGACTCCTAAAATGATTAATCCTTTTTTCATGTGTTTTTAATTGTTAATCAAAAGTAACAAAATTTAAGATGTGAACGTGGCAAGTTATGGGTGGTTGCCAAAAGAAGAAAAATTTAGGGTCACTTTTTGATCCTTCAACCTCCAGAGATTAACGGCCTTCACATGAATTCAACCACAATGCAACATAAGTTCCTTTTGGATCATATTTTTTCACCTGACTTTCTGTATTGAAATGTCGATCTTCTCTTGGATCATTACCTACCCCTGCAATGTAGGCCCAGTTGAGCCAGTTGCTTGCAACATCATAATCAATCAACTGGCTTTCAAACCAGCTTGCGCCCCATGTCCAGTCTACTTTTAAATCGTGAACCAGATAGCTGGCCACATTTTGTCGTCCACGGTTCGACATAAAACCAGTAAGCAAAAGTTCTTGCATGTTAGCATCTATAAACGAAACACCAGTTTCCCCGATTCTCCACTTTTGGAAGGCCTCTTTATCTTTATTCAGAATTTTTTTTAGTTTTCCAATTCCATTAAGACTAAATATTTTATTTCCGTATTTCTTAGCGGCAAACCGAAAGTAATCGCGCCACAGCAATTCAAACACAAGCCAGTACGTTGAATCGTTTTTTACGCGCTCGGTTTCATATCGTTTCACTTCCGCATAAATTACACGGGGTGAAATGCAACCCAACGAAAGCCAGGGAGAAAGCTTAGAGGAATAATCCCCACCAATTAATTCATTGCGTGTCTCTTTATAACTTTTCAGTAAATCTTTTTCCCATAAATATTCTTTCACTCTTTTCCTGGCTTCATCTTCTCCGCCTGAAAAGGATAAAACACTCCGGTTATCCGATATCGTAGACGGAATGCTCAAGTCTTTTAGTGTAGGTATTTCATTTATTTCAATTTCTTTTCGATAGGGAATTCTTTGGGGTTTCGGAAAAGGCTTCCGAATGTGTGCATCTTGTTCTACTTCTTTGCGAAAGAGTGTGAAGGTATCAGGCAAATGCTGAATTGGCCACGGAATATCTTCTAGATGATAAAGTGTATTCAGCCAAAATAATTCCAACGGAACACCTTGAAGCGAGAGTTGATCTTCAATACTATTTTGGACGCTTAATTCTTCTTGAGTGACTTCTCGGTTTGTGTAAACTGCCGAAAGTCTTAACGTCTGTACTAATGCTGGAATAATATTTTCAGGCAATCCACGATACACGTGTAATTCGGCACCGAGTAATTCGAGGCTTACTCGAAGATTGGAAACGCTTTCAATTAAAAACTGAGTGCGGAAAGACCCGGTTTTTGTAAAGCCCAGATTCTGTGGAGAAAATATCCGGTCGTCAAAAATGTAAATAGGTAAAACGAAATCGGCTTTGGCGCAGGCTTTAAATAACGCCTCGTGATCTTCTACTCGCAGTTCGTTTTTGAACCAAACCAAAATACGCTTCTCGTTCATGCGTATTAAAACAGGCTAAGAGAAGTTTAGTTTTGGAAATCAATAGTGATACCATCACTATTGAAAAGCAAGATTACAGTTGCGAAGTTTCCATCATTCTCTCGGCACTATCAGCAATTCGCAGTTGTTCGATAAAAGCATCTATTTCACCATTCATCACTGCTGGTAAATTGTGTTGTGTATAACCAATGCGGTGGTCGGTTACACGGCTCTGCGGATAGTTATAGGTTCTGATTTTTTCTGAACGATCTCCTGTACGAACAATAGATTTCCTGGCGCTACTGATCTCGGATTGTTGTTTGGTGTACTCCATTTCAAACAACTTTGTCTGCAGCATTTTTAGTGCACGCTCACGGTTGCCATGTTGCGAGCGTTCCACCTGGCAAGTAATAACAATCCCTGAAGGCTTGTGTGTAAGCTGTACTTTCGTTTCTACTTTGTTTACATTCTGTCCACCGGCTCCACCTGATCGTGAAGTCTGATATTCCAAATCAGCAGGATTAATAACAATGGATACATCGTCCACTTCTGGCATAACCACAACAGATGCTGCAGAAGTATGTACTCTTCCCATCTGTTCAGTTTCTGGTACGCGTTGAACGCGATGTACACCAGACTCAAATTTCAATAGTCCGTATACGTTCTCCCCACTGACGCTGCAAATAACTTCTTTATACCCTCCAGCAGTTCCTTCAGTAACATCAAGGATAGACATTTTAAGACCCACGCGGTCGCAATAGCGTTGATACATTCTCCAAAGATCTCCGGCAAAAATAGCAGCTTCATCACCACCTGTTCCGGCCCTGATTTCCAGCATCACATCTTTATCATCATTTGGATCTTTCGGTATCAGTAATTCTTTAATTTCGGTATCCAGCTTTTCAATGCGTGGCTCTACCTCGTCAATTTCCATTTTGGCCATTTCGCGCAGCTCTTCATCCTTTTCCTGCTCCAAAACGTCCTTAGCCTGACGGAGATGATGTTTGGCTTCCTTCAACTGATTGTATTTTAATACAATTTTCTCCAGATCACGATATTCCTTGCTGAGCTGGGAAAACCGCTTCATATCCTTCATAGTATCGGGTTGGCCCAATAACTGCCCTACTTCTTCAAAGCGAAGCTTAATGTCTTCTAATTTCTCGGTCATACTTAAAAATGAACGGGCAAAGGTAATAAAAAGTCAATGGTCGAGTGTCAATAAAATGAGACCAACCTAAATGAAGAAACAAGAATCTTATCCGGAATTAGGAATTTGGAATGAACGATTTGAAATTTGACCTATGAAAAAAATAGCCCTGATCAGTTTAGTTGCCCTGATGTCATGTGGAGGATCATTATCCGATGAACAACGCAAACGTCTTCATGAAGGAATGGAGAAACAGAAAATTGTGAAGATAAGCGATTCTGAAATTGTATCGGCAGCGATGGAACAAGGTCGCGCGTTCTATAGTGCAATGGAAAAATTGTCATTCGATCCTATTAAAACAGATTCCGTAGCGCGCATTTATGGTGTTAAGGTAATTCAGGTTGATATAAATTCTGCCAATGCAAAGGACATGGAAAAGCAACTACTGGATGCCTACATATCGGCTGCGGCTACAGGAACCATGCCGGATAACATTCAGAAAATCCGCAAATCAAATGATGATTATGACTCGTTGATTTACTCTAAACCGATTGTGATAACAAAAGACGGAGTAGAAAATGTAACCGGTGTTTGGAACATCTATCTGGCGAAGAAGCAGGTTATTCTAACCGTCAGTAAGAAGTAATTATTTACATTCTCCTTTAGTCCAACTCACTACACCAGCAGCTTTTGCAAAGCAATCATTTGCATAGGTAATATTGTTGCACCCACAGACATAATCAAGGTGTTCGGGGCATGCTGTAATTTCTCCCCACTTTTCATGATCAATACATTTATTAATATCGTCCTGTGCGCAAGAACAAATTAGGAGGAACAATATGATAAAGTTTTTTTTCATAGTATTAACTTAGGACATTTGCCCTTCGTCCAGCTAATAACGCCAGCTATTTTTGCCTCACAATCATTTCCATAGGTAATTTTATTACAACCGCATACCGGGTCATAAACCTTGTAACATCCCGAAATTTCTCCCCATTCATTAGGGTTGATGCATTCATCAGGACTCATTTCCACATCAGTACACGAGGCGCAGATAACTAAAAATATAAGAAGTAGTTTTCTCATACTCTACTTACACTCACCTTTTGTCCAATGAATAACTCCAGCCGCATTTGCAAAACATTCATTTGAATAGGTTTTATTATCGCAACCACAAACAGGATCCAAGTTGTAGGGGCAGCCTGTAACTTTCCCGACTTTGTCTGGGTTAATGCAGTCGTCTGCCACCTCATCCTTGCAGGAGGCACTCACAACTAAAAGTATGAAAAGCAGTTTCTTCATAAAGAGATAGACACTTCGTTTTAAGATTAGGTTGGAGTATTCACGCTTTGTATCGCCAACAATCTACCAGATGGTCATTTACTAACCCACAAGCTTGCATATGGGCATAAATTACGGTGCTACCCACAAACTTAAATCCGCGTTTGATTAAATCTTTGCTAAGAGCATCTGATTCTCTTGTGGTGGGAGGTATTTCACTCAATGATTTTCTTTTATTAACAATAGGCTTGCCCCCTACAAAACTCCAGATGTATTGATTAAATGTGCCAAATTCTTTTTGCACTTCGAGAAAACGTTTTGCATTATTCACTGCTGCATTCACTTTTAATTTATTGCGAACGATGCCCGGATCTTGAAGAATTTTTTCAATGCGCGCCTCTGTAAAACGAGCTACTTTCTTTGGATCAAAATCAGCAAAGTTCTTTCGATAGCCTTCGCGCTTTTTTAAAATCACAGACCAGCTTAACCCTGCTTGTGCGCCTTCTAAAATTAAAAACTCAAAATGTTTAATATCATCATGAACAGGTACTCCCCATTCTTCATCATGGTATTGAATGTATTGATCAAATTTCAGGCACCAGCCACAGCGGATTTTTTCCTTCATGTAATTAGAAGTAAGACGTTAGACTCAAAAACAATATAGATTTGCTGATCATCAGCATTTGAGCTAAGTTAGTAACAGATGATTTAGGATTTATTCATTGCTCTGCATTTTCTTTGTGTTCCTTCGTGACCTTGTGGCGTAATTACTTTTGCCACCAAGTCGCCAAGACACAAAGAAGTCACTAAGGTGCATCACCTGGATTATTAACTTTACCAACCATTATACCTTAACCTTAGAACATCATGAAGAAATTTTTCACTCTTGCCTTGATCTGCGCATTCACTTCTTTCGCATTCGCACAGAAAGTGGATTACGATAAAAAATTGAAAGAGCTGGGCGTGGAGCTTTTTGTTCCCGGAAAACCAATTGCCAATTATGTGAAGGCAGTTCGTACAGGTAATCTTCTTTTTGTAGCCGGCCACGGACCAACAAAAGCCGATGGCACAAACATGCAAGGTAAGTTAGGCAAAGACATGACCTTAGAGCAAGGCTATATGGCAGCGCGACAAACAGCGATCTCGTTGTTATCAACATTAAAAGCAGAACTTGGTGATCTCAACAAAGTGAAGCGCATTGTAAAAGTAACAGGATGGGTAAACTGCGAGCCTGATTTTATCGATCAACCAAAAGTAATCAATGGCTGTTCTGATTTGTTGGTATCAGTCTTCGGAACGAAAGGAATGCACGCTCGAGCTGCTCTGGGTGCAAACGCATTGCCTTTAGGTATGCCGGTTGAGGTGGAGATAATTGTTGAGTTGGAAGACTAATAAGTAAAGGGTAATCAGTAATCTGTAACCGACTCAAATCACAAATCATACATCTAAAATTGCCTTTTCACTTCATCCATTCAAAAACAGTATAGTGCGATCCGTCCATGCCCATTGCTTCATATACTTTTAAAGCGCGAGTATTAGTTTTGTCACAGTAAAGACGAAGTCCAAGTAGATTAGGATCAGCATTGATCATGCGGATAACGTTATCGTACATCATTTTGAAAATACCTTTCTGCCTGTAATTCTCCACTACATAAACCGATTGTAGCCACCAGATTAATCCATTCCGCCAATCGCTCCACTCGTACGTAATAAGATGGCAACCGATTATTTCAGTTCCATCTTCTACCACATAGTAAATGCCTTTGGCAGCATCATCAAACATCGCTTGCAAACCAGCGCGAAGAATAGTTCCATCTAACTTCACACCTTCTGATTCATCGGCCAGTCGCTGTTGGAAATCAACTAAAATTGAAAGATCCTTTTGTTTTGCTTCTCTGATCGAAATCATAATCTTATTGTAAGGCTTGCTTAATATCGTTTATCAAATCCGAAACTTCTTCAATACCCACGGAAAACCGAACGAGATTATCCGTTACCCCAATCACAGCGCGTTCTTCAGCGTTCATTTTTGAATGGGAAGTTCGAACAGGAGAAGTAACTGTAGACTCAACTCCACCTAAACTAATGGCACGTTTAATCAATTGTAGTTTTCCCATGAATACGTGGGCATCACCTATTACCTCAAACGAAAGCATGCCACCAAAGCCACCGGGCATCTGAGCTTTCGCGATAGCATGATCGGGATGACTTGTTAATCCGGGATAATAGACCTTACCTATTCGAGAATCCGATTGAAGGTATTCGGCAATAGCCTGAGCATTTTGATTTTGCTGGCGAACACGAAGCACAATTGTCTTCAAACTTCTTTCAACAAGCCAGCAGGTATGGGCATCAAGCGAACCTCCAAAATGAATGGCGCTCTCCCAGATTTTTTGCGTTAATGTTTTTGAAGCAACCACTGCACCACAACAAATGTCGCTGTGGCCGCCAATGTATTTGGTACCACTATGGGCAACGATATCAATACCTAGATCAATTGGGTTTTGGTTTACAGGAGAAGCGAAGGTGTTGTCGATGATGGTGATCAAGCTGTGTTTCTTGGCGATATCAGCAATGGCTTTTATATCTGTAATTTTTAAAGTAGGGTTAGAAGGTGTTTCGATATAGATTACACGGGTGTTGGGTTGAATAGCCTTTTCAAAATTCTTTGGGTCTGATCCATCCACTAGGGTATACTCCATTCCGAAGCGCGGCAATTCATTTACCACGGCATGAAAGGTGCCTCCATACAAATCATTTTGGAAAATGGCATGGTCACCCTTCTTCATCATTGCAAAGATAGCGGTGAGTATAGCAGCCATACCTGAACTCATAATCAAACCGTCTTCCCCGTTTTCAAGAGCAGCTATCTTCTCTGCAACTGCTTTTTGATTTGGGGTATTGAAGTAGCGTGGATAGAGCGATGTGGGTACTCCTTCATAATCGTAGGCGGAAGAGGGGAAGATCGGAGTCACCGTTCCATTAAATTGGGAGTCACCAGGCGAACCAACGTGAACACTCTGGGTAAGTTTTGAAAGTATTTTGTTTTTCATTGGGAGAATTTTCGGAATGAGGCAAAGATAAGCTTAGCGTCTGAAAAAAATCATTAAAAAATAAGATCCATATACCCCGATGTATCTTGGCTTTATAGATGTGTTTTTCCTATAATTACTCGTTGAACTTGATCAATTACCTATAAACTTTTTATTGTGGCAGACGGAGCAAAAATATCGAAAAAGAAAGCGATTGAACTTGTAAAGAAATTTAAAGCCAATCATCCAAAATCCACCAACTCGGTATCGTATGATGCTAGTCTTGTTCAAGACTTACTGAATATTCCTAACTGTGTAACCGTGCGCATCCATTTGGCTGAAACGGAAGAAAAAATAACAACGATGGTGTTGGTAGCGGTTGATAAAGATGGGACCGCAATTTTGCCAGCTTCCGAAGACTTGAGTAAGGATGGAGCTGAAGAAGCTTTTATTTTAAATGAAGGGAAGCGTTGCCCCCCTTCATGTCCTTTAGGAGAATTATAAAAACAAGATAGTGAGTTTAGATCTTTACAATTTCTCAAGCCATATTCAGCATTTTGGCAGTTTTTTAATTGGCGTTCTTGGATTGATTTATTTTCATAAACGAGAAAAAGCTATTCTCTTTTTAGCTTTTTACGGCTTAAATAGTGTGTGTTTTCAATTTGCAACTGAGTTCCTACCAAGTACAACAGATTACATTATTATTAACATTGTTACCAACATCTATACCTTAACTGAAACATTAATTCTCCTTTGCTTTTTCTACACACTCTTTAAGGTTTTGTGGGCTAAGAAACTCATAATAATTTTTAGCATCGCTTATATCGTTTTCTACTTTTTTCTCACGTATGATCATTGGCAGGACTTCTTAGGCTCAATCCGTATGATTCGTGATTTGCTTATGATCACTTGTTCACTACTTTATTTCTATTTATTAATGTCTAACCTGCCTACTGATGAAATAACTCATTACCCCATGTTTTGGATAATTGCTGCCTTTGTTTTCTTTTTTGCCGGAACATTTGTTTTGTCTTTGTCCGTTGATTATTTAATCGAGGTAATGAAGGATGATTTAAGCTATTTGTGGCCAGCACGGAATTTTTTCAGATTCTTCTTCTGCTTGGTAGTGTCGTATGGTTTATGGTTGGATTTACGTTTAGTAAAAATGAAACAACCGATTCAATATTAAATGGAGGGAAGTTACCAAGGTTTTTTTTTGATTGCAGTAGGTACGGTGGTTATGCTACTGCTTGTATCGGCCATTATTCTGTTCATGGTTTTTTACCAAAAGAAAATGATACAGGAGCAGGTGAAACGGCAGAAACTCGAGTTGGAATATCAACAAAAAATGATGGTTGCTGCACTTGATTCTCAGGAAAACGAACGCAGGCGAGTGGCGGGTGATCTCCATGACAGCATTGGGGCAATGCTGTCGGCAATAAGGCTTGGACTCATTACGGTGGGCAAACAAATGCCAAATCCATCCGGCATTAATGATGCAAAGGAAATGCTTGATGAAACGATTGGATCTGTGCGCAGAATCAGTCGTGATTTAATGCCTTCTACATTAGAGAAATTTGGATTGGCACATGCATTGAAAGAACTCTGTGATCGCTTTCAATCAACGTCACAATTACCGATTCAATATCAGGAACAGGGCGAGGTGCAGACAATCAATTCAAAGAGAGAATTAATGATATTCAGAATTGTTCAGGAGCTTTTAAACAATGCTATTAAACATGCAAAAGCTTCTGTTATTTTAGTTACACTTCAATCCACGGATACATTTCAAGTTGTAGTAGAAGATGATGGTGTAGGATTCGATTTTGATGAGCAACACTCATCGACTAAAAGTGAAAAAGGCCTGGGACTTTTTAATATTGAAAACAGAGCAAGACTGTTACATGCAACGCTGGAGTTTGATAAAGAAAGAAAGAAAGGTACGCGCATAATATTAACAGTTCCCTATGAAGAAGTCGTATAGTGTTTACATCGCAGATGACCATACACTTTTTCGCAAGGCGATGGTTAACCTTATCCGTACCTTTGATAAGGTCAACGAAATAAAGGATGCTGAAAACGGTAAAGAACTTATAAACCTAATAAAGCAACAAGCACCAGATGTAGCCATCATCGATTTGCAAATGCCTGTTATGGATGGGACAGAAGCCAGTGAACTCATTCTTCAAAAATACCCCGAAGTAAAAATTATCATCCTCACAATGCACGATAGTGAGAAGTACATTCTTCACATGATGGAAATGGGAGTACATGCGTTTTTGCTGAAGAACACAGAGCCTGATGAGTTGGAAAAAGCAATCTACTCGGTAGCCGAAAAAGATTTTTATCACAACGATCTCGTTGCTTCTGTTCTTCGAAAGAATGTAAAAGAAAAGAAAGCAGGGAAACGTCCTGTATTTCTTCAAAGTGAATTGTCTGACCGCGAGAAGGAGGTACTTGAACTCATTTGTGGCGAACTTACCATGAAGGAGATTGGCCAAAAATTATTCTTAAGTGAAAATACAGTGCGCAATCATCGCGTGAATATCATGGAGAAAGTGGGTGTCAACAACATTGTTGGCTTGGTTAAATATGCCTACGAGACTGGATTACTTAAGTAGTCTCTCAAAATCGAAGTAGTATAATTCTACCATTTTAGTAGTATAATTCTACTAGTGATTTATTGAATAAAGTCTAAGACTTTCCACTTTTCACCGTCAATTCAAAACATCCTGAAAAAGCCTCTATGCAGGTTAATGAAGGGCATCAAACTCATTACAGAGATTCTGCGAACTTTCAGAAAAGGTTTTAAGGGAATAATGTTTTAACCCCGTACTTCTAGGTTTAATGAAAATACTTGTGGTACACAGGCAGAAAGAAACCGTTGATCAAATTAAGTCATTGCTCAGCAGCTGCAATCCCGTTGTTATTCATGCAGTTACAGGTTTGGATGGGCTCCTCACCTCTCGGGTCGAACGTTTCGATCTGATAATCTGCGGCACTGACCTGCCTGTGGTCACAGGTTTTGAACTTGTTCGGTCTATTCGAACAAATTCTGTAAACCGTGACACCCCTGTTATTTTCCTGTCGGATATAGTTGATCACAAAACACAACACTTAGGTAATGCTCTGGGCGTTGCCGGAATGCTGGCCATGAAAGATGTAGATGGCATGCTGGCAGGCATCGTTAGCGATCGTGTTAGGACGGAACCAGATAAGATTTGGAAGGACCTGCTATCCAATCCATCTCAGAATTAGCTTCAATCGTTAGTGGAAAATCCCTTTCCATCTTGCAATCAAAGAATTTTAAGTTAGAATAGTTGGCTCTTTCTACAATCCCAAACTCACCCGGGCATCACCCGGAGTGAGATGGGTTAATCTGAACAAGTAGATTTTATAAGTTGGAGAATCCAAGGTTGGGTTATTTGATCAGAAATATTACCTACGTGTTTTATTTCTGTTAATACGTATCTAATTCCTTGAACCTCAGGCTATCAATTAGCGTTATTTGTAGAAGGAATAACAACCACTACTGTTATGACAACCACTACAAAAAAAATTCAGATTCTGGAGAACCTGGATTCCCTTAATCAAAATCAGGCAGATGATGTTTTGAAGTACATCAAGAACTTGGTGACATCGCGAGATGAAGATTCGTACAAGAATTTTAAACGCGAGGCCTTAAAGGAAATTCGCCAGGCACTTAGAAAGAACAGAAAGATTAATCTTTCATTCTAGTTACAAAAACAGCTCCGAATTTCAAGGTGTTCAACGGCACCTTATGGGAGGATTTCCCCTTTTATTTTCGGTGTTTACTTCTCTTTCACTAATTGAACTTTACATAGTTCTCCCACTTTTCAATCACATCCTTAAAGTCTTTTGGTAACTCCGATTCAAACTGCAAGAATTTCTTAGTTGCAGGATGAATAAAGCCAAGTGTTTTTGCATGCAAGGCTTGTCGTGGAATTACATCAAAACAATTTTCAACAAACTGTTTGTACTTCGTAAAGACGGTGCCCCTTTGAACCTGATCTCCTCCATACATGGCATCATTAAACAATGTATGACCAATGTATTTCATGTGCGCCCGTATTTGATGCGTGCGCCCAGTTTCAAGTTTACATTCTACCAGCGAAACATAACGAAGCTCTTGCAGCACTCTATAATGCGTTACGGCATGACGACCCATATCGCCTTCTGGAAATGCTACCGTTACTCTTCTGTCTTTAAGACTTCGGCCAACATGAACACGAATAGTACCTTGGGATGGCTCTGGAATGCCCCACGCCAAAGCCCAGTATGTTCGTTCGATTGAATGATCATAAAATTGCTTTGCTAAATGGGTAAGTGTATGTTCATCTTTTGCAATCACCAATAAACCAGAAGTATCCTTATCAATCCGATGCACTAACCCTGGACGACCATTGTTTCCCGGGAGCTCGGGAAGATTTTGGAAGTGATAGGTAAGTGCATTGACTAATGTGCCACTCCAATTTTGATGAGCTGGATGGACGACCATGCCTGCAGGTTTGTTCACTACAAGCAGATGCTGATCTTCATAAATAATGGTTAATGGAATATTTTCCGGAAGAACCTCTGTATCACGTGGAGGCTCAGGAAAAGAAACAGTAAGAACATCATGAGGATGAACTTTATAATTGGGTTTGATGGATTTGTCGTTAACCTTTACAAAGCCTTCGTGTATTCCATTCTGAATTTTAGTACGCGTCACATTGGGTAAGCGAGCCATCAAAAACTTATCGATACGAATCAGTCCTTGCTTTGCATCGGCTACAATGCGATGATGTTCGAACAATTCATCGTCCTCTTGTTCTGCGTCTTCTGTCTGCATCATTTTCTTTATTGGGCAAAAGTAGGCGAAGATTGGTTTTTATGTTACTTAAAGAATCCTTTATTTCGCCACCTCAAAAGATCTCTTTTATTATGAAATTGAATTTCTGGATACTGGCTATAATACTAATGGCATGTTCAGCAAAAAATGAAAAGAAAAATTCGGCCGATTTTCTTGCTGGCGAAATTGTAGGTGAACTTACTTTGAAGGAATTAGAAGAGGCCTCTGGTTTAGTAGCGAGTCAGGCTAATCCTGGATATTTCTGGACCGTAAACGATAGCGAAAATGGAGCAGATGTCTTTTTGGTTGATCAACAAATGCATATCAAACTTATTTGTAAACTAAGTGGCAAAACAAACCGCGACTGGGAAGATGTTGCCATTGGTTATGATCCTGAAACGAAAAAGAATTACATCTATGTTGCTGAAATTGGAGATAACAATGCGAAGTATCTTTATAAAATGATTTATCGTTTTGAAGAACCGATAAAAGGTGATTCAAGTGTGTTGACTATAAATCAAGAACAAATTCAACAGATTGTTTTTCAATTGCCTGAAGGCGCAAAAGATACAGAAGCCATAATGATCGATCCTTTGGCACATGATATTTATATTATTTCAAAGCGTGAGATGCCCGTGCATGTTTATCGTTTAGCGTATCCTCAATCTCTGCAGGATTCATTGGTTGCAGAGCATGTTACGACACTACCGTTCACACAAGTAACGTCAGCCGATTTTTCGTTGGATGGAACAGAGTTATTGATTAAAAATTATGATTCTATTTATTACTTCAGTCGCGACATCACGCAAACAGTCGCTCAAATGTTGACAATTCGTCCAAAGGTATTGAACTACATACCCGAGCCCCAAGGAGAGTCTATTGCATGGGCGCTTGATGGTTCTGGTTACTATACTGTAAGCGAAAAAGTAGTTGGACAGAAATCAAATTTACTTTTTTATAAACGCAAGTAAACTGCTTACTGGTTAATCCCAAATTCCTTCATCGGGAATTATTTCTAACACATTCCCTTCCGGATCTTCAAAGTAGAAAGATTTTTTTCCACTCGTCCAGACTACTTCATCAGTAATTTTTAATCCTTTTGATTTGATTTCCTGTTTCACCTTTTCATAATCCGATAGCGTAACTTCAAAAGCGAAGTGTTGCTTACCTCCACCAAAATGAGCCGGTGGACTTTTCTTTTTCTTTGAATCTTCCGGATTGAAAAGCAACAAAACAGAATTGCCTGCTCTTAGAAATAAATGTTTGTGTTCAACATAATTAATGATTGGTAATTCTAATACGTCATGGTAAAAGACCTTTGCTCTTTCTAAATCAGAAATGTAAAGACACGTTTCTTTTATCTTGATGATGTTCATGAGCAGAGTGTTTTTTTCAAGGCGTTATACTCATCCCAGATCTCATAGAGAATTTCTGATGCAGGTTTTATTGCTTTGATGGCAGCAGCGACTTGTCCAATCTCTAATTCGCCTTCAATCATATCACCTTCGAAAATTCCTTTCTTCGCTCTGCGTTTTCCTAAGAGTTCATCTAATTCTTCCTTCGTTGCTCCGCGAAGTTCAGCTTGTTGAATATCCTGATAGAATTTATTCTTGATCAAACGCACTGGGGTGAGTTGCTTCATGGTAAGGATCGTATCGCCCTCATTCAAATCAATAATCTTCTTCTTAAAATTTTCGTGTGCGGAAGATTCCAAACTTGCTGCAAAACGACTACCTACCTGAACACCATCCGCACCTAATGCTTGAGCTGCCAACATACCTCTTCCGGTTGCAATACCTCCGGCTGCCATCAAAGGAATAGAGATCGCATCGCGCACCATTGGTATTAGAACAAATGTGGTGGTTTCCTCTCGACCATTGTGGCCACCAGCTTCAAATCCTTCCGCTACGACTGCATCTACTCCCGCTTGTTCCGATTTCTTTGCAAACTTCACACTTGACACAACATGAACGACCGTAATACCATTATCCTTCAACATCCCCGTCCAGGTTGAAGGATTACCAGCAGAGGTGAAAACAATTCTAACACCTTCATCAACGATTATCTTCATAATCTTATCGATCTCAGGATAAAGAAGCGGAACATTCACGGCAAAGGGATTATCAGTAGCGGCTTGGCATTTCCGAATGTGTTCAGCTAAAACCTCAGGATGCATGGAGCCTGCTCCAATCATCCCCAGTCCTCCAGCATTACTAACAGCAGACGCCAATTTCCAGCCGCTGCACCACACCATACCGGCCTGGATAATGGGGATTTTTATATTGAATAATTGGTTAATTGAATTGCCAGAAGTTTCCATAATGATTTAAATGAAGCGATTAAGTAATGCGGGTTTTACGTTAATGTTCTGAATATCTGAAATATATAATAAATGCATGTTGAGCCACTTGATTTTTTGAGGTTATAAAGTTGTCCACAAAGAATTGATTTAAAAAAATCAACCTAACTAATTGATAACATGAGTTTTAACTCATCATATTCTAGTAATGTGGACAACAGCATAAATTTGTGGAAATCTTTTTTGACAAATAACCTTGCTTTATAACTAGATGAATTTTGCGGTTTTTCTATACTTACAACAAATTCCAAAAGACGTGACATTGAGTCTATTGTGTTGATTTTTTTGAACTGAAAATACCTTTCTGCGTTGAGATTCTAATCATGAACAAACTTCTGCTTATTATTTTAATCACAGTATCGATTCATGAGGCCCATGCGCAACAAATTCGTGTGATTAAGTTTCCTGAACTTCAGCAAATTATTGCCACAAGCTCATCTTCGATTCAAGTCATTAATTTTTGGGCAACATGGTGCGCACCTTGTGTAAAGGAATTGCCGCTCTTTGAAAAGTTGAATGCTGAGAACAGAGAAAGTATTAAGATTACATTAATCAATCTTGATTTTGCCGATAAGCTGGATAGGGTTAAAGCCTTTGTCGACAGAAAGAAGATGAAAGCAGACATCCTCTTACTGGATGAAATAGACTACAATCAATGGATCGATAAAGTGGATAAGCATTGGGGTGGCGCAATTCCTGCTACCTTGGTGATTAATCCTCAAAACGGAAAGCGGAAGTTTATTGAGCGCGAACTTGTGGAAGGTGAGCTTGAAAAATTAATTGAAGAAGTAAAGTAAAAGCACAAAAAAGTAAGCTATGAAAACATTAAAAATAAATTCTCTTCTGGTAATGTGTGTTGTGGCATTAACTGCCGGAACCAAAATAAATAATTATGAAGTGGGTGATACCGTTTCCGATTTTAAATTGAAGAATGTTGATGGCAAAATGGTTTCGCTTTCCGATTATGAATCATCAAAAGGTGTAATTATTATTTTCGATTGCAACACTTGCCCTTATTCTAAAGCGTATAATGAAAGAATCGTTGCACTAAATACAAAGTATGCACCACAGGGCTTTCCTTTAATTACGATTAACCCCAATAATCCTGATGCATCGCCCGGAGATTCTTATGAAAGAATGATTTCGTTAGCAAAAGAAAAGCACTATACCTTCCCTTACTTGTATGATCCAACACAACAAGCTACAAAAGCATTTGGGGCATCAAATACACCACATGCATTTGTGTTGAAAAATGAGGAAGACGCGTTCAAGGTAGCCTATATTGGAGCAATCGATAATAATGCGCGCGATGCGAGTACAGCAGATAAAAAATACATTGAAGAGGCTGTTGATGCTTTATTGGCGGGGAAGCCTGTAACTACACCAAAGACAAAAGCAATTGGTTGTGGAATTAAGTGGAAGAAATAATCGTCATTGTTCAAATACTATTTGTCTCTTTAATGCTTCACAATAAGTGAATTGAATTTGTGGATTTGCGTTTTGAATTCTGCTCAGAACAAGAGGAAGGTAACCGTATCAAAAAAAGGTTCCATTAAGTAGCACTTATATTATCTCCATTTCCAATTAAAGTCCCTGATTTTGTTATCCATGGCACGGAGGTTGCGTTAACAGTTGAAACGCAGTGTTATGAGAGCCGTCATTTTTCTAATTCTGATTACTTCTACTTACACTTCTTTCGCTTACGATTCTGGTATCGCTGTTCAATCTGAAAAGGGAACAAATATGCATGTCTATGTGAATGGTAAGTTGTACAATAAGAAACCTGAAAAATTTGTAAGAGTGAGGAGCACACAAGGTTTATTTCATCTCGAAGTAAAAGTGTTGAATCCATGGAACAAAGAATGGTATATGGTGCGAAAAGATATTCGGGTGGAAAAAGGATTCGAGTTTCAGTACAAAATTGTTTTCGTAAACCGTCTGAAACCGACCTTAGTTGAGATTCGGAAATACCCTGTGTATACAAGGTATTTTCTTAATCCAAGCCTTTACAACAGGCATCCGGTTTCGTAATTAAATTTTTCTTGAGCGGGTAATTAATACAATTACCACTACGATCGCGATCGTAATGAAGAAGCCGCTGCCGAAAAAAGCAAAGGGCCAATGAACATGAAAGTTCCAATCGAAAAGCCAACCTAACATTGCTCCAAAGATTCCAACAATAGCTCCGAAAACTCCAGCTACTAGCCCTATGGCAGCACCAAATAATCCTGCGATCAAGCCGAAAATTCCACCTGCTATTCCAATCCAAATCGGAAAGGTAAAAATCAAAAGAACGATTAATAATACAGACGAAGTTGAACTGCGCGATCCCATAGATTTTGTTTTGTCAACTCATACCAAAATGTATGCTGAATTTGGAATGGCTTTTATTTGCTCAGAATGATTGATTCCTGAGAAGTGCGAATCAAAAACTGTTGAAAAGTGAACAGTCTTTTTTCTTAAAATGTACACTGCTACTGATGCTCCTTCTGATAATGCTCGCGTAAAATATCTTCAGCAAAATCGTTAGTAAGATCACGTACTGTTGTATGAACGTGATTGGCAATGGTCTGAGTATTGTCGTATTCAATTAACAACATTGGCCCCTGAATGCGATAGTAATGGCCAGTACCCGCAGACAAACTTCCTGCCCAGGCAAAGGATAAATTTTCAATTCCGGCCTTTTGTATTTTGTCCATTAGCTTCTTTGAAAAGCCTAACGCATAATTGTTTACATAAACATCAAGTAATTGCAGCAGCACACGTTGCTGCACTTTTGTTAAGCTGTTGTATGAAATTCCAGTAGGACTTAATAATTCAGCCTTTCTTTTATTTCCAGAAATAATTTCCGGGAATGCCGTTTCGGAAATAATGGCTTTTGTTTTTTGATCAGGTGTAAGTGCATTAACAAGTGTAAAACCCAACTCTGTTTCTTTTTTTAAAACCTGCTTGCCTTTCTCTTCACCAATCGGAACAACGCCTGGGTTGCTGCCAAAAAATGATGGTGTTGAAGAAATAAGCTCTCCTTTATCTACTGCAAAGTTCACAGCAAAGTGATGCCCTTCAATGCGCCATGCCCAGGGTTTTTGATCGGATGGCATTCCAAAAAAGACGAAATAATAATTTAGTGGATCACGATGGTTATCGTCCGCACTTCTTTTCTCTATTTCTTTAAGAATTGTTTCTAAGGCCATAATTTCTGTAGCCTTTTTATAACCCACTTCGCTGAGGAAAGTATTTAATAATGACAATGCAGCCTGCCGCTGTTCGATGGTTAGAAACTTAAAACAAGAGCCTTCTCTTTTTTCACGAGGAACAAAATACCAATTATAACGCTCAGCATCATCTAGTGAAAACACGGCTTTCACCTTTGTCTTTTCATCAAGAGAAGAAAGAAAATCGTTAGCGCGCGAAACCAATTTGGATGATTGAGCGAAACCACAAATGGAGGTTGAGAAAAGAAGGATGAGAATGATTGCTTTCATATTACACAAGATAAGCGGTATGAAATGTAATCCGGTTAAAACCTTGGGAAATTTTAAACGTGGGAAACCAATTGATGAAAATCAAATGACTTTTCTCTTCAGATCAGCAAAAATCATTTCGGCATGGACACGTGAGTTCTCAATAAACCACTTATTGGTTTTTAATCCACCACAGACCACACCTGCCAGGTATACATTAGGTAAATTAGTCTCCATGGTTTCATCGCTATAAACTGGAGTATGAAACTCATCGTTGTGAAATTGTATTCCACATCGCTTCATAAAATCAAAAGGAGGTTGGTAGCCTGTCATGGCTAATACAAAATCATTCTCTAATGTTACATTACCTTCTGGCGTTTTGATTTCAACAGTGGTTGGCGTGATTTGAATAATACTTGAATTAAAATACGCTTTTATAGAGGCTTCTTTTATTCGGTTTTCGATATCGGGCTTTACCCAATACTTCACGCTGTCGCGGATGCTGTCTTCACGGATTACCATGGTTACTTCTGCATCTTTTCGCCATGTTTCAAGTGCAACGTCAACCGCAGAATTGGCCGCACCAACAACCACAATCTTCTGTGCGAAGTATGGATGAGGCTCGTCATAATAGTGTTTTACCTTTGGTAAATCCTCGCCCGGCACATTTAGTAAATAGGGCAGATCGTAAAATCCAAGAGCAATGATGATAGACTTTGCTGTATAATTTCCTTTTGAAGTAGATATGTAATGAAGTTGATCCTCTGTTCGAATGGCCGTTACTTCTTCATAGAGCTTCACTTCCATTTTCCATGAAGAACAAACTCTGCGATAATATTCCAACGCTTCGCCTCGATTAGGCTTTGGGCCATGTGAAATGAAAGGTACATCACCAATCTCTAACCGATCGGATGTAGAAAAGAAAGTCATGTTTAAGGGGTAATGATAAATTGAATTCGCGAGGCAACCTTTATCGATGATGGTGTAACGAAGTCCCGCTTTCTTTGCTTCAATGCCACATGCCAATCCGATGGGGCCGGCTCCAATAATCACTACGTCATACTGTGTTTCCATCAATTCAAATTCTTTATATTTCAAATTAAACGTACATAACCTGTCATTATATTAACGGCTTTACTACATTCATCTTGCTATTATAACCAACATGTTAAAGGTAAATTTTCTATTAGCGCTACGGGCGCTTCTCAAAAATAAGGTTTATTCTATTATCAATATTGCAGGACTTGCCATTGGCATCTCTGCCTTTCTGCTGATCTTTTTATTTATCGAGCACGAGCGTGCCTACGATCGTTTTCATATGAATGCGAACCGGATATTCAGAGTTCAACAAAACAGAATCAATCAGGGTGAAGTTTCTGCCAGCACAGTAGCCGTTTGCGCAGGGATTGGCCCCGATATGAAAGCCAATTTTCCAGAAGTTGAATACTATGTTCACATCTTTAAGACTGCTCCTGTCATTATTTATGAAGGTGAAGGATCGAAAGAAGAAAGAACATGCTATGCAAGTGAAGATTTTTTTCGCGTTTTTTCTTTTAAGTTAACGCAAGGAGCGGATTCCCTTGTATTAAAAAGACCCTTTACTGCTGTAGTGTCGTCTTCCTTTGCCAAGCGAATCTTTAAAGATAGTGACCCTGTTGGCAAAACGATTAGCATCCGAGGACGATGGGATGCGGAGATCACAGGAGTGTATGAAGACATGCCTGCAAACAGCCACATGAAATTCGACCTGATGATATCGTTCGCTACATACGAAAAGCGAGCAAGCAAATTGATTTTTGAAGAACCCTGGCGCTGGGACGGATTTATGACCTATATAAAACTTCACGAACATGCCGATTATAAAGTAACAGAAGCTAAACTCCCTGCCTTGATTGAGGCTCAAACCGGAACGTGGTTGAAGGAAACAAACCAGAACATGCAAGAATATTTGCAGCCACTCACAAGTCTTCATCTCTATTCAAATTTTGATGGTGAGCTGAAAACGAATGGCGATCATCAGCAGGTATTTTACCTTACCCTTGTGGCGCTCTTTATATTGTTCATAGCATGGCTAAATTACATTAGTCTGGCTACGGCCAAATCGCTTGAGCGTGCTAAAGAAGTGGGCGTACGAAAAGTATTGGGGAGTTTCAGACTTCAATTAATCGCACAATTTTTATCAGAGTCGCTGATGCTCAATATTGTTTCTGCAGCTATTGCAATTCTGATTGTCTTTATTTCATTGCCCTACTTTAACACACTTGTTGGCAGGTCTATTTTGTTTTCTGAAATGAATATTCATTTTTGGTCTATTCTATTTTTAGTTAGTGTAGGTGGAGCGTTTATTTCAGGACTTTATCCAGCGTTTGTTTTATCTGGTTTTAAACCGGCACTTATTCTGAAAGGAAAATTTGTGGCGTCATCATCTGGAAGATTAGTAAGGAAGGGAATGGTATTGATTCCTTTTGCCACATCCATCATCTTATTAAGCTGCTTGTATATCGTCCATAATCAGATTGAATTTTTACGCCAGCAGCAGTTGGGTTTTGATATGAAACAAAAGTTAGTGGTGCGCGATTCAGAGGTTCGTGATTCATTATACGATTCCCGAACGGTTTCATTTCGAAATGAATTGGTGCGTATTCCGGGTATTGAAAAGATGAGTTACATCAGCACTGTTCCGGGAACGCCAATAAATAATTATGCAAACAGCGTTCGAAAAATAAGTGATGACGACACGAAAGCCAATCAATACAAATTCATTTGGGCAGATGAACATTTCATTGACGCACTCGGATTGCATCTTTTATCCGGAAGGATTTTTTTAGAGAATGATACGATAGGCACAACACTCATCATTAATGAACTTGCTGCGAAAAATCTGGGATATTTAAAATCAGAAGAAGCCATTGGTGGAAGAATCAGTTTTCTGGATGATACTTGTACCATTGTGGGTGTGGTAAATGACTTCCATCATGAGTCACCAAAAAATTCTTTCTTGCCGATTATCTATCCATATAATCCAGAAGGTGGTGTTTTTTACTTAGTGCCCATTGAAACGGCATCCACGAAAGCGACAGTAGAAAAAGTAGAAGCATTATTCAATTCCGTTTTTCCGGGTCAACCCTTTTCGTATTTCTTTCTTGATGAAAAATACGATACCCAATATCATCGCGACATTCAATTTGGAAAAGTTATTGGGCTCTTCTCTGCATTATTGATTTTTGTAACCGCACTTGGTTTATTTGGGCTGGCAGCTTACACTGCAATGGTTCGAACAAAAGAAATTGGCATTCGCAAAGTGTTAGGTGCAAGCGAAAACAGTATTGTTGCGATGCTGTGCAAAGAATATTTAATCTTGATTGTATTAGCCACCTTAATTGCTGTGCCAACAACATGGTATGTAATGGATAAATGGCTGAATTCATTTGCCGTTAAAGTAAATGTAACTTGGTGGATGTTTATTTTCCCAGCACTTGGCATCGTTGCAATAACACTGCTCACCATTAGTTTCCAAACCTTAAAGGCAGCATTTTCAAATCCTGCTGATACACTCCGTTCGGAATAAAAATCGTTTTGCTTAGAACTTGAAATTGTTGCACAAAGAGAATATATCCTACTCTTTATTGAATAATAATAAAGTCATTAAGACCAACATCACCATCCGACACGCTAGGGAATCCATAATCTGATTTCGTCAGTTCTAAGTATATGCTGATGAGGAGAATTTTTTTTTCCTTCAGGATTTATAATGTGATTGAACACGACTTTCTTTTTTCTTCCCAATCGTTACCTCATATTTGTTTTTTATGACAACCTCTTCCAAGCATCCAACCAACTTCATCAGCGGTATTATAATTTGCTTACTGGGCGCCATCTGCTTTTCATCAAAAGCAATCATTGTTAAAGCTGCTTATCGCGATACACCTGTTGATGCGGTTACGCTATTAGCATTGCGAATGCTTTTCTCTCTCCCTTTCTTTATTCTGTCAGCCTACATCTCATCGAGTAAAACGGACAATGTAAAATTCACCATGAAGCAATGGCTTGGCGTTGCCGTTGTAGGGTGTCTGGGATATTATGTAAGTAGCTTACTGGATTTTTTGGGATTGCAGTACATTTCCGCAGGTATTGAGCGATTGGTGTTGTTTATTTATCCAACACTTGTCCTCCTAATGTCGGCTTTGTTATTTAAGGTGAAAATCAAAAGTCAACAATGGCTTGCGTTGATCATTACCTATGTGGGATTGTGCATTGCTTTTTGGGGAGAGGTGAACACAACCATGAATGCGAATGATTTTTACAAAGGCTCCATTCTTATTTTCATCTGTGCCATCACCTATGCTATGTACATTGTTGGCAGCGGAAGATTGATTCCTTCCCTGGGAGCAGCGAAATTTAACAGTTATGCTATGAGCTTTGCTGGAGTAGCAGTGCTCATCCATTTTTCGATTTCGAATTCAAACTCGCTTTTACATTTACCGCCTACTGTTTATGTATACAGCTTTTTAATGGCGGTGCTGGCTACTGTTATTCCATCCTACTTAGTAGCAGAAGGAATTAAACGCATTGGCTCTGACAATGCAGCAATAGTAGGAAGTATTGGTCCGGTCTCTACGATACTTCAGGCGTACTTAATATTAGATGAACCCATTCGTGCACTTCAGGTAGCGGGAACTGTTTTTATTTTGATTGGTATCTTGATGATTACAAGAAAAAGTAAAAAGGAAATAGCTGCTGAGTAACTAGCTAACTTAACTCCAATCTTAAACATTTCTCTTTGTGACCCTTAGTGACTTTGGTCTTCGTGGCGAGTTGACCTTGCCACAAAGTCTCCAAGACACAATGAAGACACCAAGTTGTCCAATCAATTCATTCGTTCTGCTTTTTTTAATCAGCATAGATCGCTACTTTAGAATAACCAATACAAATCATGAACAAAAAACTAATACTGTTTCTAACCCTTCTTGTGTTTTCGATCGCCTCTTTCGCACAGGTAAAACTTTTTAACGGGAAAGATTTAAGTGGATGGAAAATTCACGGAACTGAAAAATGGTTTGTTGAAAATGGAGAATTGATTTGCGAGAGCGGACTAGACAAGCAATATGGCTATCTCGTTTCAGACAAAGAGTTTACCAATTTTGAACTGACCGTTGATTTCAAACAGGAATCAAACGGAAATAGTGGGGTGTTTTTTCATTGTTCAATTGAAGGAACCAAAATTGCCGGATGGCAAGCTGAAGTAGCCCCCATGAACATGCACACCGGAGGCATTTATGAATCGTATGGAAGAGGATGGTTGATTCAACCGGATGCTGACGGTGAAAAGAAATTAAAAGAAGGTGATTGGAATAC
The DNA here is from genome assembly GCA_031412655.1 of Chryseolinea sp. Lineage (GTDB taxonomy): Bacteria > Bacteroidota > Bacteroidia > Cytophagales > Cyclobacteriaceae > Chryseolinea. The sequence continues at coordinate 28,846 of JANODK010000053.1, read as the reverse complement.
TATGGTTGTTCGAGTTGAAGGAAAGAAGGTAACAACGTTTCTCAATGGCGCTCCGATGATTACATTATTAGACGATAAGATAGGAGAATCGCACGGAAAGATTGCCCTTCAGATCCATGATGGTGGCGGTGTGAAAGTGCGATGGCGCAATATTCAATTGAAAGAGTTGTAGAAGTCGAATGAATTATGAATTAGTAACGGTTTTCTAATTTCCTGCTTGAATTCCCAATCCATCTATCATGTAAGGCTTTTTACTTTCAAACTTTAAAGTGAAGGAGCCTTTTAGTTGGGCTGTACTCATCACCATTTCCACTTTATCACCAGTAGTCTTTAGTGATGTAATCTTGCCATCACCAAAATCGTCATGAAGACGGGCAAACATAGCGACTTTGGCTTCGAGGTTGTTGGCATCGTTAGTTTCTTCTGATACTGTTGTTCCATCGTTGCTGTCCGTTTCTACAACTTTCGCTTTCATGTTCTTGTTTATAAAGGCTTCTGTAAAATTTTCTTTTATAAACTTTTTCCATTGCTCCTTGTCGTTAAGGGCGATTACGCGCATCATTTCTTTTGCCCTGCCCTCCATTATTTTTTCCACGGATTCCTGTGCTGATACTTGAAAGGACAATGCACTTATGATAAGAATTGAAAAAAGGTATTTCATAAAATGTGGGTTTAGCATTTGACAGTAGATGCCCAATAAAAGCAATTAGTTTGTCTTCTTATGTTAATTAAGGTTAATGGAGGTTTCAATACAACTTGGCGTGCTGGCATTTCCAACGGAACAACTCATTACATCCTACGGTTTCAGCTAGTAATAGATTGTTTTTTTGCATTAAAAGATTGATGCCTTGCATTTCCCAGCTTTACGAGTTGCATTTTTCCTCTAAATGAGCGGAATGGGTTAGTGCTAGTTGCAAAAAATGCAAATTGTTTAGAAAACTGTCTTTTTAGAATGATTTCATGCCAAAATCAATTCCTTGAAACGCAAAGAACGAAACCAAAGACCGCATTTCAGCCTATACTTTTGAATCGTAATCAACAGGGAGCTATGAAAAAATACGTGTTACTAACAGCCAAGGACCAAGTCAATCTTGACAGTCTCGTTGTTGGACATGATTACATTGTCTCCCAACCTTTTGATTGGAAAGACCTTCAAATGTTGATTCAACGATTGATGAAGCGCAGAGTAAGTCAGAAAAGAATTGACGAACAAATTGAATATAGACCGAAGAAAATTCCGGTAGCCTCAGTTAATGAACTTCTCATGCAACGGATCATGAAAGTGGTGGAAGAGAATATGATGAAAGCAGACTTTTCTGTGGACGTATTTGCAAAAGAAGTGGGTATGAGCACTGCGCAACTTTATAGAAAAGTTACAGCGTTAACCGGATATGCTCCCAATGATTTTATGCGACACATGCGATTACAGCGTGCAGCCGATTTGCTGATGCAAAAGGCGGGCAATGTATCAGAGATTGGATATCAGGTAGGGTTTAATAACCTCTCCTATTTCTCGAAATGCTTTAAAGAAAAATTTGGAACACTTCCATCATCGTTTTTGGGCTCCCGTTGTGGCGATTCACAGTGAGATAAATAAAAGTTGGCTGCTACGTTTCCTCAGATCAGAGTTACCGGTCTCCGGTACTCTGATCTTTTAACAGACAAGAATTTATGACGATAATAAAATGCGGATAAGCGGTGATTGTAAAGAGAATGATTATGAAAAATTTAACCAAAATTCAGAACGAGATTTTAGTGACTGTGCTATTCAATATTCCATTGGTGATAGTGATCATCGTTCTCTTTATAAAAGCAATGCGATCTTAAGATAATAGATGTTGGCCCTCTATTTCTCCCATCAGAGCTACCAGTCTATGGTGCTCTGATTTTTCTTAGGTATGATTAGATTACCCTACCTTTCTTAACCATTATCTCAGAGCCTTCTGCAAGAAATACCGATTTAGGTATTTCATTTTTGAGAAATAAGAAGTCGCGCCCATAGATTTTTTCAAAATCAACATTGATAGAGTAGTCTTTGGTTTTATACACCTCCCATTTAGGATGTTCAACTTCGTATTCTGAAGTCTTATTTTCTTTTACTTTAGTATAACCCCAATAATGCTCAGTGACAAACTCCTCTTCGCTTCCGTTTTCAATTTTATAATGCTCCAGACCAGTCCGAACTTTAAACGAATTCCAGTTCTTCTTTTTCCATTTATATTCAACGATTAAAGATTCTTCTTTTCTCTCCCATGAATGAGACATTGGCAACGTTTCATAGTTCTCCTTGTAGAGCGTATTGGCAACAAATGTGAGTGCTGGCTTCGGAACAATCTCTTTTATAAAAACAACCCCTCGCTTCCACTCTCCATTGTCATTGTAGCGAACGTAGAATCTCAAATTGACTTCTTCAAAATGAATATGAAATGGGATTTTAAAACCCATAACTTTTGTATCCTGAAACATAAACCCAACGAGGCTTACGTAACACACATCCTCCCAAAGATCAATCTCTGTTTTATAAGGTAAATACGGCTCGAGAATTTTTCTATCAACTGAATAATTAGCCATCGCTAACTTTCTCCACTCGGCTTGCAGGAATGTTTTTGTCATGAGTGTTAAAGGTACTGACAACGTTGCGTTAAAGAAAAAAGGGAATGAGTACAATAAAAAAGATTATCCTTCCAAAATTTATGTTTGGTTTAAACACTGAACTTATCACGCAAAAAACTACACCTGTTTCTCAGGCAAGCTTTTCGCGTAGCTTAAAATATTGAGGATAGCAGAAGGTGGCGGCTCTAAAGCGGCATCGTCCATTTCTTTGTGCAGGGAGATGAGGTCGAGGTAAAGGGCTTGCAACGTATTGTCGCAGATCAGGGCCTTATCAATCTCCTTCGTCTCCGCCTCCGAAGTCTCGTGGTATATATACCTGATCAAGTCCGTTTGTGTAAAAGTTTTTATCATAGGCTTTGTGTTGGATCATTTTCTTCCGCAGGTTTATCAATGCATATCGCATTCTACCAAGCGCAGTATTAATGCTCACATCCGTGCGCTCCGCAATTTCCTGGAAGCTCATCTGTAAGTAGTGGCGCATTATCAGCACTTGTTTTTGTTCGGTAGGTAGTTCTTTAATCAAATCGCGCAGGCGCCCACGCGTATCTTTTTGGGTTTGCTTGGTTTCAAACGACTCTTCTGCAAATTGCATGGAGTTGAACAACCGGCTTCCGTCCTCTAAAACGATCTCCGGGTGTCTTTTATTTTTCCGGAAGTGATCTATTGCAAGATTATGTGCAATACGGCAAATCCAGGGCAAAAATTTTCCCTCTTCATTATACCTGCCACCGCGGATAGTATTTATGGCCTTAATAAAGGTGTCTTGTAAAAGATCTTGTGCAGTATACCGATCTTTGACAATCAGATAGATAGCAGTATATACTTTGGACTTATGGCGGTGCAGTAGCGTTTCAAAGGCTGCTTCGTTACCGTTTTCGTATTGTGACACTAATTCGCTGTCACTGGTTTTCTTGTCGATCATTCGGACTCACATTTTAGGTAACGTAGAGGTCTCAGTCGATAATTGTCGGGGGTTTGTGAATGATTTAGAATGAAAAGATAGAGAGATTCCTGAAAGACGCAAAAAAAATTTAAAAATTTCTTGCCTTCCATACAATTTCTTTAGCTATTTGCTCGCAAATCCAGTGATACGTTTGTGTATGGCAATCAGCAAGAAAAAAATTATTAAAAGTTTAGACAGTCTAAGCGAAGATTTGAAAGATTTAGTGCGCACGCAGTATCCGGCCGGGTACGATGCCAGCATTACGCGCATCAGCAACGGAAAAAAGGAGCCCCTTTTTGTATTTCCACTAGAAACAGATGACGCTACCTATCTGGTGAAAGTACCTGTTACCAAAAACAGCAGCGGAGGCTACGATGTGGATGATGTTGAAGAGGATGAAAAAGATGATGTTCCTGTAAAAGACGATGACTTCGGCACAGGTGATGATGTTGAAGCCGATGCTGGCAGCGATGATGACGATTACGAAGGTAGTGGCGGAAAAACCCGCGAAGCTAGTTATGATCCAGACTTTGATGGTTAGTAGGTAATAAATTCAAATTTTTAATCAAGTACTATGAACACCATCTGCAAGGATGGTGTTTTTGTTTTCTATGGATAACCGTCATTGCGAACCGAAGCGCGGGCTAGTGCGATGGAGTGAAGCAATCCCCGAGCTATGAAATGCGCACTTCATAGCTTGGGGATTGCTTCGTCAGCATTTTCAGCGTGGCGCTGAAAGCTTTCTCGCAATGAAGAGTACTATTTAAAAACTGATTATCATTTCACTTTTTGTTGAAAGCCAAACATTGTTACTTTGAACTCCTTAAAATCTTCTTCAGTGATTAACACCTCTCCAGCCATCATGGGCGACATCAATATAGACGACCTCGATCCAAAAGAATACATTATTATTAAACGCGCGCGGGTTAACAATCTTAAAAACCTAAGCGTGGCCATACCCCGAAATAAAATGGTGGTCATCACCGGACTGTCAGGTTCAGGCAAATCGTCATTAGCATTCGATACGCTTTTCGCGGAAGGCCAACGGATGTATGTAGAAAGCTTGAGCTCATACGCACGACAGTTTTTGGGTCGGATGGAAAAGCCTGAAGTAGATTACATAAGAGGTGTATCGCCCGCCATTGCCATCGAGCAAAAGGTGAACACACGAAATCCACGATCAACGGTTGGTACTTCAACTGAGATTTATGATTACCTGAAATTACTTTTCGCACGCATCGGCAAAACCTATTCGCCCATTAGTGGAAAAGAAGTAAAGAGTGATACAGTAACATCAGTAGTCGATTCATTGAATAAGTTAAAAGCAGGCACTCGTGTTATGATTGCCTGCCCCCTACATATAAAGAAAGGCCGCAAGCTGAATGATGAACTGAATTTATTGTTGAGCAAAGGCTTTGCGCGAATTCTAATTGATGGTGAAGTAAAATTTATTGAAGAGCTGCTTAATCCATCAACAGATAAAGCAGAAGGGAAATTACCAGCTAAGAAAAAAGCACCTGTTAAAAAAGTAAAAGAACCTGAAGTTGAATACGAAGTATTGATTGATCGCGCAAGCATCAATCCGGAAGATGAAGACGCCACATTCCGACTTTCGGATTCAGTTCAAACCGCTTTTTTCGAAGGCGAAGGATATTGCACTGTGCATGCTGAGGGTCATGGAAAATTAAATTTCTCTGATCGTTTTGAGTTGGACGGCATGACGTTCACGGAGCCATCCATTAATTTTTTCAGTTTCAACAATCCGTTTGGCGCGTGTCAAACTTGTGAAGGTTTTGGAAAAGTATTGGGCATTGATGAAGATCTCGTTATTCCTGATAAATCACTTTCAGTTTATGAAGGTGCCATTGCTCCCTGGAGAAGTGAAACAATGGGTGAATGGCAAAAGCCTTTGTTGAAGAATGGAATCAAGTTTGATTTTCCAATTCATCGCCCATACAATGAACTTACTAAAGCACAACAGGATTTGTTGTGGAATGGCAATTCATATTTCGAAGGCATCTGGAGTTTCTTCAAATACCTCGAATCCAAATTACATAAGATTCAATATCGTGTTTTACTGTCGCGCTATCGCGGAAGAACGAATTGTCCTGATTGCAAGGGAAGTCGTCTTCGCAAAGATGCACAGTATGTAAAGATTGCTGATAAATCCATTACGGATTTGGTCTTGCTTCCCATTGAAGATGCACTTACTTTTTTCCAGTACGTAAAACTTCCGGATTACGAAAAGAAAATTTCTGATCGCATACTCACCGAGATTACTTCACGATTAGAATACATGGATAAGGTAGGTCTTGGATACCTTACCTTAAACCGATTGACATCAACACTTTCAGGAGGAGAATATCAACGCATTAAGCTGGCAACATCACTAGGAAGCGCATTGGTTGGTTCAATGTATATTCTGGATGAACCGAGTATCGGATTACATCCAAAAGATACTGATCGCATGATCGGTGTTTTAAAATCGCTGCGTGATCTTGGTAATACGGTTATCATCGTTGAACACGAAGAAGAAATTATGCGCGCTGCCGATCAGATCATTGACATTGGTCCGGATGCCGGAAGTCATGGGGGTGAATTGGTATTTCAGGGAACAATAAAAGATGTAAATGGGAAAGTACAATCACACACGACTGATTATTTAACAGGCAAAGAAAAAATTGCCTGGCCCGATAAAAGACGCAAGTGGAAAGATGGAATTACCATTGTTGGTGCACGTGAAAACAATTTGAAAAACCTCACGGTGAAAATTCCGATGGGTGCATTCACGGTTGTTACAGGTGTTAGCGGTTCAGGTAAATCAACATTGATTAAAAAGATTCTTTATCCAGCTGTCGGTCGCATGAATGGGTCGGTAGGTGAGACCCCTGGAAAATACGATAAGCTCGAAGGCGACTTCGCGAAAGTAACGCAAGTGGAATTTGTCGATCAGAACCCGATTGGAAAATCATCACGATCAAATCCCATCAGTTATGTAAAAGGATATGATGCCGTTCGTCAGTTGTATGCAGATCAACCGCTTTCCAAACAACGAGGTTATAAGCCATCTCATTTTTCATTCAATGTAGAAGGAGGTAGATGTGAAACCTGTGAAGGTGAAGGAGAGATCAGAGTAGAAATGCAGTTTATGGCCGACATCTTTTTGAAATGTGAGAGCTGTCATGGCAAACGCTTCAAACAAGAAGTGCTGGAAGTAGAACATAATGGAAAAAACATTGCTGATATTCTTGATATGACCGTTGAAGAAGGTTTGTCATTCTTTCAGGATAAAAAAACCATTCACGACAAAATTCTTCCGATGAATGATGTTGGTCTGGGCTATGTGAAACTCGGACAATCATCCAACTCATTAAGCGGAGGAGAAGCACAACGCGTAAAGCTCGCATCCTTTCTCGGAAAAAATTCGCACGAAGGTCACATCCTTTTTATTTTTGATGAGCCCACAACAGGACTTCATTTTCATGATATCTCCAAGCTGTTAAAGGCAATGAATGCATTGGTAGATGAAGGTCACACCGTAGTAGTAATTGAACACAATCTTGATGTTATAAAATGTGCCGATTGGATTATCGATCTCGGTCCTGAAGGAGGAGAGAAAAAAGGAGGTAATTTAATGTTTGAAGGAACGCCTGAAGAAATGGTAAAGAAGGGTAAAGGATATACTGCTGAATTTTTGAAAGAGAGGGTTGTCCGTTAATTTGTCAATGAGATAGTGTGCAGATGTGCAGATTACTCCCATCGAATGTAGTGACTTCATTTTCAAATTTTAAAGTCGACACATTTTTAAATTGCTTCATCATTCGATTGCGCTCCAGCAACTCATTATCACATTACCGAATTAATTCATTTCCCTACCTACTTTCTGAAATAAACAATACCTTAACAATGTGTTAAATTGAAGATCTGAAAATGTGTCAATTTGAAAATGAATACACCATTCAAATAGTTACTGCTTTCATCTTCAAATTTTCAAATCGCCACATTTTCAAATTAATTGTTTATGTCCATCAAAGTCGCGATCCGCCATCAAATGTTTTATGAGTATGATCGCTCTGTAAACTTGTCCCCTCATACTTTTCGGTTAAGGCCAGCACCACATTGTCGCACTCCGATTCTTTCGTATTCGCTGAAGATCAAACCGTATAATCATTTTATTAACTGGCAACAAGATCCATTTGGCAATATGCTGGCGCGTGTGGTCTTTCCAGAGAAGACAACCAAGCTTCATTTTGAGGTGGAGGTAATTGCCGATATGATCGTCATTAATCCATTTGATTTCTTCGTTGAGAAATACGCGGATGATTTTCCTTTTGCATACGACAACCAACTTAAGAAAGAATTGCTTCCTTATTTTGAAGTAACTGAGAATGGTCCGCTGCTTCAGCAATGGGTTAAGCAAATAGACATTTCTCAACCAAAAAGTATCATCAACTTTTTAGTTGAGTTGAACCAAATGGTTTGGAGGAATACACAATACACCGTTCGATTGGAACCTGGAGTTCAGACGTGCGAACAAACATTGGGATTAAAAAGTGGTTCATGCCGCGACTCAGGTTGGTTGTTAGTTCAAGTACTCCGTCATCTTGGTTTGGCAGCGCGATTTGCTTCGGGATATTTAATACAATTAAAGGCGGATCAAAAAGCGCTTGATGGTCCATCGGGTACCGAGCAAGATTTTACCGATCTACACGCATGGGCCGAAGTATTTATTCCAGGTGCTGGTTGGGTAGGCCTCGATCCAACTTCAGGATTGTTTGCAGGCGAAGGACACATTCCACTTTGTTGTACGCCTGATCCGGTGAGCGCTGCGCCAGTTACAGGTCTTTCAGATGTTTGTAATGTAACCTTCAATTTTAAAAACGAAGTCGTTCGTATTCATGAAGATCCACGCGTAACAAAACCCTATACTGAAGAACAATGGTCTACTATCATGGCTCTTGGAAATAAAGTTGATGAAGATTTTCAGCGAGGTGATATTCGGTTGACGATGGGAGGCGAACCCACTTTTGTTTCTGTCGATGACATGGAAGCAAAAGAATGGAATACTGGTGCCGATGGTCCGCAGAAAAGAAAACTCGGAGCAGATCTGATAAAAAGATTGAAGGATGTTTTTGCTCCAAAAGGATACATACATAAAGGTCAGGGCAAATGGTATCCGGGCGAGCCGTTGCCGCGCTGGCAATATTCTGCTTACTGGCGAAACGATGGACAAGCCATTTGGAAAAATGATGTGTTGCTCGACATTGGTGATACGCCATCACATTATACAATTGAAGACGCAAAGAGATTAACGCACGAGTTAACCAAGTTTTTAAATATTCCACAAGAGCACATTCATCCGGCAATGGAAGATGTGTTTTATTTTTTGTGGGAAGAAAACAAAGTGCCTGTCAATGTTGATCCTTACAAAGCAAATCTGAACGATCCGCTAGAGCGACAAAAACTTGCAGAGCTTTTAACAAAAGGTTTAGGTAATGCAGTTGGTTATGTCATTCCGATGGAATGGAATCATTGGAACAACCGATGGATTTCATGCACATGGCCATTTCGAAATAATCAACTTGTTCTTGTTCCAGGTAATTCGCCAATTGGTTTGCGACTCCCACTAAAATCGTTAGCGTACATCAGCGAAACGAAAGAGCAGAGAAAAATTGAACGCAGCACATTTGAATCGCTTCCAGCATTGGAAGACTTTCAAACGAAAGTAGGACTTCGTTATTCGTTACCAGTTGCTGAGGAGGATCTACCAAAAGAGTTTTATCAGGAGCCGTATCCGGAAGTAGAAGAAGAGGATGATGAGAAACCGAAAGTCAAAAAGAAGAAGCCTGAAGAAAAATACGAACCTGTATTTGAAGTCTTTACTATCAAAACGGCATTGTGTATTGAAGTGCGTGATGGAAAGATTTATTTCTTCATGCCGCCACTTACTTATGTAGAACATTATTTTGATTTACTTGCTTCCATTGAAGCCGCTGTGGAGAAATTAAATCTGAAAGTAATCATCGAAGGTTATGAAGCACCTCATGATAATCGGGTAACGAAACTTTCGTTGTCTCCTGATCCGGGTGTGTTGGAAGTAAACGTTCATCCAGCAAAGAGCTGGAAAGAAATTGTTAGCAACTACGATATTCTTTTTGAACAAGCGAGGCTCAGCAGACTAAGCACAGAGAAATTTAATCTTGATGGAAAGCATACAGGTACTGGCGGAGGTAATCACATTACCATTGGAGGAATCACTCCTTCCGACAGTCCATTGCTGAGACGACCTGACTTACTTCGAAGTTTGATTACCTATTGGCAACATCACCCCGGTTTATCGTATTTATTTTCTTCTTCGTTTGTCGGGCCGACCAGTCAGGCTCCGCGCGTGGATGAAGGACGACAAGAAATGTTGTATGAATTGGAAATCGCGTTCAGTCAGATCCCTGAAAAAGGTGATGTTCCGTTTTGGATGGTAGATCGGATTTTCAGAAATCTTTTGATTGATATTACCGGCAACACACATCGTGCAGAATTTTGCATTGATAAATTATACTCACCTGATAGTTCTACTGGTCGCTTGGGTATTCTGGAGTTCAGAGGTTTTGATATGCCTCCGAACAAACAGATGTGCATTGTTCAGTTGTTGTTGATCCGTTCCATCGTTGCCATGTTTTGGCAGAAGCCATACAAACATAAACTCACGCGATGGGGAACAGAGTTGTATGATAAGTTTATGTTACCGCATTACGTTCAACAAGATCTTGCCGAAGTAACACGCGATCTTCAGGAAGCAGGGTATCCATTCCAACTTGATTGGCTTGAAACATTTTTCGAATTCCGTTTTCCATTGTATGGAAAAATTACGATTCTGGATATGGAGCTGCTTGTGCGCATGGGCATTGAACCTTGGCATGTATTGGGTGAAGAATCATCCAGCGCAGGCACATCTCGTTTTGTTGATTCATCTGTTGAACGTGTGGAAATAAAAGTGAAAAACTTTAATCATGAGCGTTACATGATCACATGTAACGGTGTGCCAGTTCCTTTGCAAACAACATTGATAAAAGGCGAATATGTTGCCGGAGTTCGTTACCGTGCGTGGACTCCTCCATCTGCTTTGCATCCTACATTAGGTAAAGATGTTCCATTGGTATTTGATGTGATTGATACATGGAATCATCGCGCCATTGGCGGTTGTACTTACCATGTGGCACATCCGGGCGGAAGAAGTTACGGTACCTTCCCGGTAAACTCGTACGAAGCGGAAGGCAGAAGGATCAGTAGATTCTGGACCCAAGGACATACACAGGGAGCCATTACACCTTCGGAAAACTTCAGCACAGTGTCTCGTTATCTAGAACAGAATCAAATCCCGAAAAATTTTGATCCGCCTCCATTAAAAATAAGTCCGGAATATCCTCGTACTTTAGACCTTCGACAATTCTAAAGTGAATAGCCACGAATGGAACTGCATTATTCGTGCATTCGTGGCAACTAATTACCGTTATGGAAAATATCATTTTCAAAGAAGAGAGTTATAAAATAATAGGCACGTGCATGGAAGTGCATAATAATCTTGGAGCTGGATTTTTGGAGATAGTAGATAAGGATGCTTTGGAGTACGAGTTTAAGAAAGCAGATATTCCTTACCAAAGAGAAAGAATGTACGAAGTGAACAATAAAGGAATAATTTTACCGCATCGATTTTATGCCGACTTTGTCGTCTATGAAAATATTATCTTAGAAGTAAAAGGTGCTAGCGGAATTGCGGATGAGTTTATGGCACAGGCGATAAACTATTTGAAGGTATCTCAAAACCAATTAGCATTGCTTGTAAATTTTGGAGAGATAAGACTGAACTATAAAAGAATTGTACTTTAAGTAATTGCCACGAATGCACGAATGAATTGTATTATTCGTGCATTCGTGGCTAACCAAGGGATTAATGAGTAACGGATTTCAAAACATATCACTCAACAACTTAACAGCAGGCTACCTTTCTGATCAAAAGGTATTGGACGAATGTTTCAATCAGAATGAACAAGCGAAAGATTCATGGAAACAGTTGCTGACCAACATTGAAAACCTGGGAACTGCTGAATTAAAAAATCGGCAACAGGAATTATTGAAGATCCTTCAAGAGAATGGTGTTACCTATAATGTGTATGGCGACACAAGCGGACTTAATCGTCCATGGTTATTAGATGCCGTGCCGCTTGTAATCTCTGCTGCTGAATGGAGAGGCGTAGAGCGAGGCATGAAACAACGTGCTTACGTGCTCAATAAATTACTAGAGGATATTTATGGAGAGCGAGTCCTTCTCAAGAAAGGAATTATTCCACCCGAGCTTATTTATTCACATCCCGGATTTTTGCGTCCATGCGATAAACTAAAATTGCCAGGTGCGTATCAACTCACCATGTATTCCGCTGATCTTTCTCGCGGACCTGATGGAAAAGTGTGGGTCATTAAAGATCGCGCACAAGCACCTTCAGGTATGGGTTATGCATTAGAGAACAGAAGCGCATTGAGTCGAGTGATACCGGAATTATTTCAACAGCATCAAGTTGCCAAGCTCGGTGGATTTTTTAGCAGCATGATGCAGTCACTGATACAAATTGCACCACAAGGAAAAGAACATCCACGGATTGTGTTGCTTACACCAGGACCACGCAACGAAACTTATTTTGAGCACGCCTTTCTTGCATCGTATCTCGGTATCACCTTAGTGCAAGGTGAAGACCTCATCATGCGCGATAGTTTTGTGTGGATCAAAACTGTAGAAGGTCTTGAGAAGGTAGATGTTATTTTGCGAAGAGTAGATGATTCGTTTTGTGATCCATTAGAACTTCGTGAAGATTCTCAACTGGGAATACCGGGTTTATTGCAAGCTGTTCGCAAAGGGAATGTTGCTATCGCCAATCCATTGGGAAGTAGTATTCTTGAGAACACAGGCTTGATGGCATTTCTTCATGGTGCCTTTAAATATTTTCTCAATGAAGATCCAATCATCCCAATGATTGCTACATGGTGGTGCGGACAGAAAAAAGAAATGGATTATGTGCTGGAGCATCTCGACACGCTTGTCATAAAAGATATTGAACGAGTGAGCGGTTTTAAAACGGTGATGGGCAGTCGACTTTCGAAAGCACAAAAGGAAGAATTGATTCGGAAAATAAAGTTCGAACCGTTTCGATATGTGGGTCAGGAAGAAGTGGAATTTTCTACATCACCTGTGTTTACAAAAGAAAAATTAGAACCTCGTTTTACAGTACTTCGATCCTACTTAGTAGCGAACAAGAATGGATATGAAATGATGCGTGGCGGTTTAACACGCTGCTCTCCTGAAAGAGGAAGCTTCCTCGTTTCAAATCAGGATGGAGGTATTTCAAAAGATACTTGGGTTGAAGCTACCTTTACAAAAACAGATTCTCCCTCTAAGGCGCGTAAATCGGCAGACATGAAACGAAAGGCCGTTTTGCCCAGTCGTGCGGCTGAAAATTTGTTTTGGGTTGGCCGATATACACAACGTGTTGTTCGTACTTCGCGCTTCATCCGAATTGTATTAAGAAATCTTACACAGAAAAATTATATCTACGGAGGAAATGATTCTGAGTCATTAAAAGTTTTGTTGCAAACCGTAACACACATTACGGATACCTATCCGGGATTTGTGGAGGATGCGGAAGAGGAAATGAAGAATCCATTACCTGAAATTCATCAACTGATTTGTAATCCGGAGCGTGCAGGAAGTATTCTCTTCACATTAAGCAATTTATTAAAGTCAATGTATGCTGCACGCGATCGATGGACAGTCGATAGCTGGCGAATTATTGACGACATCGAAAATGTAAAAAGAAGAATTGCTGTTTTGGAACCAGACGGCATTCGTCATGCCTTTTCATTGCTTGATCAATTAACAGGAGGATTACTTTCGTTCTCTGAGATGACGCGACAGAGCATGTATCGCAGCGATGGAAGAATTATGTATCGACTTGGTCAACTCATTGAAGAAGTATTGATGGAGCTGGCACAGTATAAATCAATCTTATCATATGAGTATGAAGAAAGCGTTGAGTTTCAATTGCTGGAAGCGTTGTTGCTGAGCAATCAAAATCTTTCTTCGTATCGATCGGTATATCGAACATCGCTTAGTGTATCTCCCGTCATTGACCTTTTATTTTTAAATAGCCAGAATCCAACCTCTGTGTATTCTCAATTGGAGCGAATGGTTGATTACTCCAGAAGTTTGGCGCAAAAAGATAATGGCACGAACGACAATGAAATATCGCGACTGGTATTCGAATGTTATTCTCAGGTGCGGTTAATGAACATTGATGCTTTGATTGAAACGGATAAAGAAACAAATCATCGGAAAGCTTTTGATGATTTTTGTGGTGGCCTGCAAAAACAGATTTTGAATGTGTCTGCAAAATTGAGCGCGAATTATTTCAGTCATTCCACTTATCAGCAACAAGGAAGCAAGGATGGTTTTCAATTTGAAGTTTAATCATGCGCTATAAAATTCGACATATAACCGAATATAAATATCAGGACACGGTGAGCACGGGTCATAACCGATTATGCTTAGTGCCTATCAATCTTCCCGAGCAAAAATGCATTTCATCTGACATCAAAATTTCACCCACGCCTGATGAACTTACCTATCGCACTGATTTTTTTGGAAACACGTTGCTATTTGTCTCTATATACAAAGAGCACTCTCAACTTGAAATTATTTCAGACAGCGTAATTGACATTGACAATCGCATCAATTCCGATCGAGCCTTTAGTTCTTATGTTTTATGGCGAGATGTTAAAGAGCAAGTTGCATTAAATGGTGAAACGTATGCTGATGTAATGCAGTATACATTGCCATCGAATCACGTTCCGTATAGCGAAGAGATTAAAAAATTTGCAGAAGAATGTTTCCCGGAAGATGCTACGCTATGGAGTGGATGCCAGGCATTGATGCAGAAAATATTCAAGTCATTAGAATTTAAGCCCGGTTTCACCACGGTAAATACTCCGGTTGAATCGGTACTCAAATCCCGCAAAGGAGTTTGTCAGGATTTTGCTCATTTCATGATTGCGTGTTTACGTAATTTAGGCTTACCTGCCCGATATGTAAGTGGGTACATCGAAACCCTTCCACCACCTGGAAAAGTAAAACTCGTTGGCTCTGATGCATCACATGCCTGGATTGCCGTTTTCTTTCCTGAAATTGGTTGGGTAGAATTTGATCCTACCAATAATTTATTGCCATCCTACAAACACATTACTGTTGCCTTTGGTCGTGATTACTTTGATGTTGCTCCTATTAAAGGAATCATTTTTAGTTCAGGTAAACAAAATATTGTGGTGAAGGTGGATGTGAATAGAGTGAGCTAAAATTTTTAACCGTAAAGGATGCAGAGTTACGCAGCGGTTAATATCAAATTTTTAATGAAATCATGGCCATGAAATTTCTTCCGGCCTGAGGGAAGAAATACGGTACGCCATCATAGCCATAACCGTTCGAAGAATATTTTACATCCAATACATTGTTCAGCAACAAACTAAAGCCTAATGATTTTATTCCTTTCAACGATAAAGAATAATTAAATCGGATGTCATTAATGAAATACCGATCAAGTGTAAGCACTTCGTTTTCAGTGTTGTCAAGGTATTGCTTACCTACATACTTGGTTAAGAGTGTAGTTTGAAAACCTTTAAAGGCATTCCAGCTCAGTTGACTTCCTGCAATGATGCTCGGTGAAAGAATGATTTTCGTATTTCGTTTTACAGATACATTGTTTTCTTCGAATACAAAATCTTTATTTCTGTTATTACTAATGGTTGCATTTACATTCCAACTCCAACGATCCGAGAAACGAATAGTAGCAGATGTTTCAATACCCGTACGGAAGCTCTTACCAATATTTGCCCGCGTGGGATTGCCAATATTGTCAATGGCCCCGGTCAATACCAGCTGATTGTCATAGTTCATCAAATAATAATTTGCTTCCAACTGAAGATTCGATGTATTCATTCTCCAGCCCGTTTCCAGGTTATACAGTCGCTCTGATTTTGGTTCCGTGGCTCCTTCCACATAGTCTGATCGATTGGGTTCACGATTGGCAACCGCATAGGAAGCATACAAAACATTGCGATCCGTAAGCATATAACTCAATCCTGCTTTTGGATTAAAGAAGTTAAATGTGTCTTTAAAATCATAAAGCGCCAGATCATCATCCGTTCCAGAGGTCTTGTAATTCACATTTCGATATTGCAAATCAATAAAGGCATTTAGTGAAGGCGTTACTTCATAATTGAGTTTAGCGTAAATGTTCCCATCGTTCTTTTGTGATTCGCCATTGTAATAGATATGACGAATGGCAGCGTTCGAAGAATACTGCGCCCAGATAATTTCACCATAATGCCGAGCATTTGCATACTGATTGTATGCTCCGCCAATGGAAAGTCCTACTTTGTTTTTTTCGTAGTTTACAGAAAAAGTAGTTCCGTAAAATTTATTATCCAGCCACTTGCGCACAATGAAATCACTTGAGGTGAGCGTTGTGTCTTTCAATACAATATTATCCAGTCCATAGTCTGCAAAATCACGGGCTTGTTTGTATTGTTCGTAGTAACCACGGCCATATGTATAGTGAAGGGAAAGATTAGCATTCCAATACTCGCTGAACTTCTGAGTAAGGTGAAGCTGGTAATGATCTTGTTTGTAATCATCTACTTCATTGTCATAGTATCCGGTTACACTCCAATTTTCATCATATAATGCTCCTGCAGAATTGAAAGTGCGATTAGTCTTCATCGCTTCAGCATCAATACCATTCCACGATTGATACGTCTTTTCAGTACCACCGAAGGTAATTGCTTTTACAATAGTTTTTTCTCCATAATATCCTCCGCTTAAATAATACGATCCAAGATCAGATGATGCTCGGTCGATGTATCCATCTGATTTAATTTTGGATACGCGTCCGTCAAAGGACCACTTACCATCTATCAATCCGGTTCCCATCTTTAAGGTATAGCGCTGAGTATTGAATGATCCGACAGCAGTCAGTACTTCAGCATACGGGTCAGCTTGTTGTGAAATGGTTTGCACGTTAACACTTCCACCAAAAGCGCCAGCGCCATTTGTTGACGTACCCACGCCCCGTTGTATTTGCACACTTTGTGTCGATGACGCCACATCTGGAATATCAACCCAGTACGTGGATTGTGATTCGCTATCATTATAAGGAATGCCGTTGATGGTAACATTGATGCGCGTGGCATCACTTCCACGGATGCGCAAACCCGTGTAACCAACACCCGCTCCGGCATCTGATGTGGTAACCAGTGAAGGCGTCCAATTGAGAAGCATCGGCATGTCTTGTCCGAAGTTTTGTGACTGCAATGCTTTGCCACTTACATTGGTAAATGTCGTTGGGGTTTTCTCATTTGCGCGAGTTGAATACACCACGAATTCATCCGTAAGTTGAGCGGATTCATCCATAAGAATAGTCAGGTTTAAGTTTGATGCTAACGAAACCGCTTCTCTCTTTTCCTGATAACCAAGAAAGCGAATGATCAACACATACTTTCCTTCTGACAATTTTTCGATCTGAAATTTCCCGAAGGAATCTGTTACCTCAGCGTGATTTGATTTTTCTACCTGAACGGAAGCACCGGCCAGTACCTGATTACTTTTTCCATCTCTTACGGTTCCCGCAATGGAAAATTCCTGCGCAGCAACGTGCGCAGACAGCAGCATTGTACATGCTACGATGATTGATTTGAACATTGTTTTTAAAAAGTTTAAACCCGCAGGCACATCGGGGAATGTACCTTACTTACGTGTTTACTTGCCTCCCTTCGTCCGCATTACCGGCATCAGGTTCTATGGGTATAATCTCAGCCCGTTATATTTGGCACCCCTTGTCTTTCGACAGCGCAAAGGTAACGGATAATTTTTGATACAAACTAATTAGTCCACAGACCACGATCGACTGTCGACTGTAGTCTGTGGACTAGTTCAAATAACTTTTAACCTCTAACCCATTACATTCCACACAGATACTCTATTTTTGAAGCATGTATAAAGCGATCGTAAATAGCAAGTCGTTTGAGATTGAGCAACAGTCTGATGACTTCACTGTCAACGGAGAAATGTTTCAATGGGATCTGTCAAAAATTTCTGATGGGCATTTCCATATCCTTCATCAACAAAAAAGTTATCGCGCAGAAGTGGTGAAGGTAGAAGCTGCCACTAAAACGTGTGTCATTAAAATTAACGGAAGAACCTATCCGGTTGAACTGAAAGACAAATTTGATTTGCTGCTCGAAAAAATGGGAATGAATTCGCATGCAGCAAGCAAAGTAAATAATGTAAAGGCTCCCATGCCAGGTCTGATCATCGACCTGAAAGTAAAAGAAGGTGATGTTGTAAAAGCGAATGATGTATTGTTAATTCTTGAAGCCATGAAGATGGAGAACATCATTAAATCTCCGGGCGAAGGAATTGTGAAATCGGTGAAGGTAAAGAAGGGGGACAGTGTGGAAAAAAGTCAGGTGTTGATTGAGTTTTAATAAAATTTGTTGATGAGGGTCTTAATTTGAAAATGTGGCGATTTGAAGATTGGAAAATGAAGTTCGCTTCTCATTAGAAGGTAATTTTCAAATTGACCAATCAAAAAATTATCTTTGCTTCGTCAAAAACCTTGAATCCTGAAAAAATAGTGGGCATATTTGCTGGATTTTAACCTGATCTGATGAAATACAAACGCATTGTTCTCAAGCTTAGCGGTGAGTCTCTACAAGGGTCATCCAAGACCACCAATATCGATCCGAATGTGTTGGATCAATATTGTGAGGAAATAAAAGCAGTTAAAGAACAAGGTGTTGAACTGGCCATTGTTATTGGTGGTGGAAATATTTTCCGCGGTGGACAGGCTGAAGCGCTAGGTATCGACCGGGTTCAAGGCGATTATATGGGCATGTTGGCAACGGTTATTAATGCGATGGCCTTGCAGGGTGCCCTTGAGCGTCACGGAGTTTACACTCGCTTAATGGCCGGTATAAAAATGGAACAAGTATGCGAGCCTTTCATCAGACGCAGAGCTATTCGTCACTTAGAAAAAGGAAGAATTGTAATTTTTGGAGCGGGTATCGGTAATCCATACTTCACTACGGATTCAACCGCCAGTCTTCGCGCCATCGAAGTGCAAGCCGACATCGTATTAAAAGGAACTCGTGTAGACGGTGTATATACAAAAGACCCGGAGAAATTTCCAGATGCTGTCCGGTACACTACACTTTCATTTCAGGAAGCGTATGAAAAAAATCTGAACATCATGGACATGACTGCCTTTACACTTTGCCAGGAAAACAAACTTCCCATTATTGTTTTCGACATGAACAAGAAAGGAAACTTGTTGAAAGTAGCGAATGGTGAAGAGGCCGGAACATTGATCAGTTAATTTAAGAATTTAGGTTTGTGATTTTAGATTTAGACAACATTCAAAAAATCACAAATCCAAAATCATAAATCAAAATTTATTCTATGGAAGAAATTGAACTATACCTTGACGAAGCTAACGAATTAATGACCAAGGGGCTCAACCATTTAGGACATGAACTTTCAAAAATCAGAGCTGGAAAAGCAAATCCTTCGATGTTAGATGGTCTGCTTGTTTCCTATTATGGAGCAATGAGTCCACTGCAACAAGTATCATCGATCACTGCACCTGATGCGCGAACTCTCTTTATCAAACCCTGGGAAAAAAATATCATCTCTGAAATTGAGCGCACCATCATTAACGCGAACCTCGGCCTCAATCCACAAAATGATGGGCAACAAATTATCATTAACATTCCAATGTTAACGGAAGAAAGAAGAAAGCAGTTAGTGAAGCAGGCGAATCAAGAAGGTGAGCAGGGCCGGATAAGCATTCGTAACATTCGCAAAGAAACAAACGAACAGTTAAAGAAAATCAAAGGCGCGTCAGAAGATGATATCAAAAATGCCGAAGGCACTGTTCAAAAAATGACAGACGATTTCATGAATCGCATAGATACACTTCTGAAGAAAAAAGAAGTGGAGATTATGACGGTTTAAATTGGTAATCGGTTAACGGTAATCAGTATTCGGTAAGAGCGATTATCATTCATGGGTTACTGAATACCAAAAAAATAGCTGAAAAGTTAGTCGCGACACTAAAGTGTCTTCTTAAAATCCTCAATTCTCTTTGTCATTTTGGTAAAGAACTTGATCCGTTCTTTTTCGGCAGTTCCGCTAATCAATGTGGAGTGTTTGATCAGACTATATAAATACTGCTCTGTTTTTTCGCAAAACAATTCGTGTTGTGTAATGAGAAGACTAATGGTATTATAATTTATGTAGGCCACTCTTTTATCGCCAGATCGGGCAGCAATGGTATTGTCCGACATTAATATTTCGTTTTGATATAAATTAAAAGTACTGCCATCCAATTTTTTAGCGTTTGCTGCCTCGGCTTGTACGGTACGCATCAACTCAATAAGGTAATCACACAACTGAGTGGCCTGTTTCGAATTAGCAAAAAAGCTGCACTCCTGATAGAATTCTATTTGTTTCAACGTATTGTTGATGGCTTCAATCGCCCATATTTCAACACTTGGAATGGAAGCATAACGCGTCCATATTCTATTGCCCAACTGAATCATTTCTTTACTTATTACATCCTGTTCAAAAGCCAGTGTTTTGAATTCCGTATTTTCAATGATAGTCTTCTGCCAGAAAAACATTTTAAAAGCTGCCAACTCCGGATGGCGCAAATAGTGAAAGATGGGAATGTCTTTCGCGGCATAGGTAATTTCAGTTAGCATTTCAACATTCTTAAAAATAGAGGTCAGCCATTGATCAAGCGTATAGTTTGCCGAAGGAGACCGGTCCATAAAGGGAACCATATTCGAAGTAGGTGTGAATAAAGAGTCAACCGAAACTCCGTAGCGTCCGCACAATTTTTTTGCCTCATCCAACGATAGCACTGTCTCACCCCGTATTCTGCGGTAGGCACTGTCCCGGCTAATGCTAAGAATTTCTGCAAGTTCATCGACAAACGAAAGATTGGCAGCTAATCTTTTTTTTACCTCTTCCAAAAAAGCGCTTTGTATACTGTCTGAGGTGGTCATTTACGATTGGGCTAGGGTTTTCAATAAATGCAACTAATACTACGTCAAAGTTGTGGCATTTGCAATAATCCCAAGGGTAAACACTGAAGGAACGCGTGCATTCGTTTTCTGCAATATTCTCTTTTCCCCGCTTTGAAGTTTGAAATACAGAGGCTTCTAAATGGGATTATGTTTGACTTGGTTTTAAGAACAACAAAATCAATATCATGAACTCAAACATCTACGCTCTGCTAACACCCATTGCCCTAGGTTTCATCTTAATTGAAATGGTACTGTGCTGGTATTATAAAAAGAAGTACATCCGTTTTCAAGAAGCAGTGGCCAACTTTGGTACAGCCCTCGGAAATCAAACGATGAATGTTCTGGTGGCTGCCGGTGTATACGTTGTTTACGGCTGGCTTTGGGGAAACTATCGATTGATCGATACTATAAAAATGAATGCCTTCACGTTTGTGTTACTCCTTCTTGGCATCGATTTCATTTTCTACTGGGTGCATCGCTGGGGCCATCAAATCAACATCCTGTGGGCAGCTCATTCGCCTCATCATTCGGCAGAAGAGATGAATTTCTTTGTTGCACTTCGAGCCAGTGTTACCCAACGCTTATTTTCTTTTATGTTCTTTTGGCCACTCACCATCATTGGTTTCAGGCCCATTGATATTTATGCCATGACAGGGCTTCATCTCTTCATTTCATTTTTGCATCACACTGAGTTCATTCCAAAACTTTGGCGATGGATTGAATTTATTTTTACTACACCTTCTCATCATCGTGTTCATCATGGTATCAACTTCGCGTATCTAGATAAAAACTATGGTGAATTCCTGATCATCTGGGATCGTTTGTTTGGTTCTTATGCGGAAGAAGAAGAGAAGGTACTCTATGGAATGTACAATCCTCCAAAAACATGGAATCCGATCACGATCAACTTTCACTACTACCAGTTGCTTTGGAAGGATGCCGCGGCTGCACCACATTGGATTGACAAATTTAAAATCTGGTTCATGCCATTGGGCTGGAGACCACAAGGTTTACCTCCTAAGCCTCCTCTCCAGGAAGTGACTGAACAAAATCAAGTTCGGTTTACAACCACCATGTTTACAGGTGCAAAGCCTTACCTTATTGTTCACATAATACTTGGTGTTGCATTAATGATGATGGTTATAAATCCCTCATCTCCCTGGAGCATTACCGAGCGCTGGATCGGAAGTTTTCTTCTCTGGCATATGATCATTAACTGGAGTGGCATTATGGAGTCGAAGGAATGGTTGTGTTCTTCTGAAACCTTTCGACTCACGTTTAGCTGTGCATTGTTAATTTACTTTAGTCATCAGCCAATGCACGATCCGCTCAATCTACTTTGGATCTCGTTGTCAATACTTTCTATACTTTGGGTAAATGTGTTATTCAGAGTGAGCCCGTTCTGCTAATCAATGATATGTATTCTCTTTTGTTTTATATAAGCCCAATCCAATGAAAGCAATACAATCACACCTGAAAATTCAGCTGGCTCTTCTTACGATGTTGTTTGCACAAACACTATTGGCACAAAACTATGTCGATGTTATAAAGCTCAATTACAATAACACATCACGAAACAATTTTGAGAACAGCAGTAAAAGTACACGTGTTGAAGAATTTGATTTGGAAACTACTTTGCCCATTGCAATTAATAGCAAAACAAATTTCTTAACGGGTTTTATTTATGAACGAATACAAACCAAACTTTTTGAGGAAGGAAGCGAAGAAACATTCTCATCCATTAGTCTGAAGATTGGATTTAATAAAACACATTCTGCTAAGTGGACAGGTACTTACGTGTTCGTTCCTAAGATAGCCTCTGATTTTAATCGCATCACAAAAAAAGATTTTCAATTGGGTGGCTTCGTACTATTAAAGTACAACAAGAATGAAAACATGAATTATAAAGTGGGGCTATATGCAAACAGTGAATTGTTCGGACCGTGGTTCGTTCCCCCGCTCGGATTGTATTACATCAGTCCAAATAAAAGGTTTGAAGCCAATGTAACGATGCCAATTCTGGCAGACGTCAATTATGCGATTCATCCCAGAGTATCTATTGGCTTGAATTACTCCGGACAAGTAAGAAGTTATCATCTTACTAAAATTCCATCGACAGAAAAGAGTGGATATGTCGCACGCTCAACGAATGAAGTATCAGGGTATTTAAAGTTCGATCTTTCAAAGGGAGTGATTTTACACACAAAAGTTGGCCGATCTATTGGCCGGTATTATCGCGTTTATGATGAGGACGATAAAATAAAAGTTGGCTTCCCTTTGCTTTACATTGGAGACAACCGCGAGCAACTAAATACCGATTTCAAGGACGGATGGATTTACCAGGTCATGCTGGTCTATCGATTTAGACGCAATTATTAATTGATCATTCATAAAAGATTAGCGCTTCAATTACCTGCTGCTAAATCGTCCAGCATTATATAGCCTTGCGGAATTAGATGAACAACGCTAGAGGGTAAACTCTCCATTGCAGTAGATGAAAAGGTTCGCTTCATTATAGCTGCTTTCTTTTCTCCATTCGCCATCAGTATGGGCAACTTCGCTTCGCGAAAATGTTTTAATCCTAAGGTAATACCTTTGTCCAGTATCATTGATCCAGGAAAATATTTCTGCCCCACATTTTTTGTTTCTTCTGCCAGTGTACTGATGTGTGCATCAATATTAAAGGATGTTCCAGGTTCATTCATAGCAATGTGTCCATTGGTTCCAATACCCACTAACATAATATCCAGGCCACCATGCGATTCAATAAACGTATTCATATTCCTGACTTGCAATTCAAGATCATCCGTCAACCCATTGAAGAATTTAATTTGTGATGACGGTATTTGAAGCGGATTGAAAAAATCCACGTCCATCATCTCCCGACACGATCCCTTTTGAGATGCCGCAACACCAATCCATTCATCAAGACTAACAAAAATACATTTACTAATATCAAGGCGATTTGATTTCACATCATCTACCAAACATTCGAACACGCCTCGGGGTGTATGACCTGATGCTAAACAAATAATTGAATCTTTCTTATAGCTTATGTATTCGACTATTAAGTTAGCGGTTGCGCGTGATAGTGTTGCGTAATCTGGATATTGTTTGATGGTCATGGTCTTGGTCTTGAATTATGCTCCTAGTCGGCAGATCTTTCCAACATACCACCCGTTAAGCGAATAAGATTGGTTTGTGCTTCAAGCACACTATAAAGTGCTAAATATTTTTCAAGTGCAGCGTTTCGATAATTTTCCTGAACGATACGCAAGTCGATAGCACTGAGAGCTCCGTTTTTATATCGTTCATTTGCCAACGTTAAATTCAGTTGGGCTGCTTTCATTTTTTCAACAGTAATAGCAACGAGTTGTCTGCGAAGATTGTATAAATCAAATGTTGAAAGTAAATCATATTCCAACGAAAGTTTTAACTGATCAATTGAAAGCAACCCAATCTTCTCGTTAATCTTGGCATTCTCAACCGACCGTCTTATTTGCCCACCATTAAATAAAGTCCAGCGAAGGCTAAGGTTTGCGTATGCCCCATACGAGTTTCCTGTCAATGTCTGATTCGTAAGCGTGGATTGATAGTTATACACGGGCTGAGTTAAATCTCCATCTACATATCCAACTGTATTCGTTAGCGCATTGGTTGAAGATCGGAAGTCAGCATTTAATTGATCCAAACTTCCATTCGCTCCTGCATTCAAAACAAGGGAAGGATATAAGTTGGATTGCTGTAGCCGTGTTGTATTTCTTAAAATCTCCTGATTCACAAATTGATTGTGCAAATTCGTGTTCGATCGCTCCATGGTCGATCTTAAATCATCATACACATAGACCTGATCAACAAAATGAAGTGAGTCTGTTAAGATATAGGTTCGATTAATACTGTCGCTCAATAACAAGTTAAGGCTGCGCAATGTATTGGCGTATCGAATTTCCTGTTGCAGTACATTGGCTGAATCGGTGAGGTAATTGTTTTGCTCTTGCAACACATCAAAGGTAATAGCGCCTCCAAGCGATTTGCGCAAGCGAACAAACTCATATCGTTCTTTTGAAAATCCACGGTTGATGCGCAGTACATTTAAATTCTCTTTGTCTAACAACGCCTGATAGTATGCCAGAATAATACTCTGCAACGTAGTCTCCATTACAAAAGTAGAATTACCCTGACTGATTTCTTCCAATCGCTGCAGTTGATCTTTGGTGACACGAATGGCAAAACCACGAAACAATGTAAACTGAATATCGAGTTGACCAATTACGTTGTCATTTATGTTTTGACCCGCAACCGCGAAAGGGTTGGCGGGCTTTCGTTGAATAACAGTGTTGTTTTGGTTCAGACTTAAGTTGATGGTTGGATATCGTCCTGCCTGACCCCAATTATTATTGTTTGCTGCAATATCAATATTCTGTTTTGTAATCTGGATATCGAAATTGTTTTTAAGTCCCAGTTCAATGGCACGCGTCAACGTTAATGTTTCTTGCGAAAATGCAGCTTGTGATAAGAATGCAAAAAAAACAAATACTAAAACTCTTGTCATACTTCTTTTATCAAACCTTGTGTGATATTTCATTCAACTAAAAATCGGTATGTGTAAAATGTGCTTTAATCAATATGAACTCTACCTTCTTTTCCGCTGAAGTAAGAATAGACAGCAGGGATTACATAAAGCGTAAGCACGGTTGCAAAAGCCATTCCTCCAATTACACCGATACCCATTGACACGCGACTTTCCGATCCGGCTCCAAGCGCTAATGCAATCGGTAAAATACCCAGCATCGTTGCAAGACTTGTCATAAGAATTGGGCGGAAGCGTGACTCAGCTGCACCAATTACAGCATCCATTACCTTCAATCCCTTTTCCTTGCGCTGGTTAGCAAACTCAACAATCAGAATTCCGTTCTTTGTTACCAACCCAATCAGCATGATAATACCAATCTGACTGAAAATATTTAACGTTTGACTGAAGTACCACAGCGACAGTAATGCTCCTGCTAAAGCAAGTGGCACTGTAAACATAATGATGAGCGGATCTTTAAAACTTTCGAACTGACCTGCGAGTACCAAATAAATAATAGCAAGAGCAATCAGAAAGGCAAGGTAAATACTCGAAGAACTCTCTGTGAATTCACGTGAAGCTCCATCTAAACTGGTGGTATAGGTTTCATCCAACACTTCGCTGGCGATGCGTTCCATTTCTTCAATCCCTTCACCCAATGCAACGCCTTTTGCCAACTGCGCTCCTACCTTTGCCGATGAATATCGGTTGAAGCGATACAGTTGTGGCGGTCTGCTTTGTTCCTCCATGGTTACAAGGTTGTCGAGTTGAATTAATTCGCCTCGCTTGTTCTTTACATAAAGTGTTTTCAAATCCAACGGTTCATCACGATCGGCACGTTCTACTTGTCCGATGATTTGATATTGCTTGCCATCCATAATAAAATATCCGAAGCGCGCACCACTTAAACCAAGTTGAAGGGTTTGCGAAATATCAATAATGTTCACTCCTAAATTTCTCGCCTTGTCACGATCGATCGAAATGTTGATTTCCGGTTTATTGAATTTCAAATCAAGATCTACAAAAGCAAACTTTGGACTTTGTGATGCCTTCAACATAAACTCGGGCAATACTTTTTTCAGTTTATCAATTTCAGGAGCTTGAATTACAAATTGAACTGGGAATCCACCTCTTCGATCACCAATGGTTTGCGCTTGGGTGATGAACGTTCTAACGCCACTGTATTCGCGAACTTTACCCGTAACGTCATCTACAATTTCTTGCTGAGTTCGTGTGCGATCAGTTGGGTCTTTCAGGATAACACGCACGAAGCCAGAGTTGGCCGCTGAACCACCAAAGCCCGGAGCTGTAACGCTAACCATACCTGCCCGCTCAGGAACTTCTCTTTTGATAAAATCAGTTAACTCTTTTACGTATCCATCCATGTATTCAAAGGTGGCACCCTCAGGCGCCTGAGCCTGCAACCTGAATTCACTTCGATCTTCCAAAGGAGTAAGTTCAGATGGAATAATTAAGACAAACAAATAGATCAGTCCCACCGAAGCTGCAATGATGACAAACGCCAACCAGCGAATCTTCATAAAGCCTGCCAACGATTTTGAATAACCTTGCGTAAGTTTTACAAAGAAGGGCTCTGTTTTATTGTAAAACCAATTATGTTTTTCGCGTCTCTTCAAAATGGTGGCGCTCATCATCGGAGTGAGTGTAAGCGACACAAATGCGCTGATGCCTACTGCGCTCGCTACAACTAAGCCGAATTCCCGGAACAATCGCCCTGTGAGTCCTTGAAGAAAAATCACTGGAAGGAAAACAGCAATAACCGCTACCGTTGTAGAGATAACGGCAAAGTAAATCTCGACTGAACCTTTACGCGCTGCTTCTTTTGGTTCTTCACCTTCTTCAATTTTTACATAAATATTTTCCAATACTACAATGGCATCATCTACCACAAGACCAATGGCCAACACGATCCCTAAAAGTGTCAGTACATTTATTGTAAAACCCAAGAGATACATAACAAAGAATGCACCGATTAGAGAAATAGGAATGGTCGCAATGGGAATAATCGTTGTGCGCCAGTCACGCAAAAAGAGAAAGATGATTGCCAGTACTAAACAAAAGGCAATGATGATCGTTTCCTCCACCTCAAAAATGGAGGCACGAATGTATTCTGTTGAGTCATAGCTCATCGTGTATTGAATATCCTCTGGTAAATCGCGTTTGATCTGTTCGATTTTTTTATTGAGTCGTTCCGATATATCAATGTTGTTTGCTCCGGGTTGAGCGACAACAGCAATAGCAACACCCGGCACACCATCTCTTCTTAATATGGTGCGATCGTTTTCAGGATAGAGTTGTGCATGACCAACGTCTTTGAAACGTACTACCTGATCGCCATCTTCTTTTACAATGAGATTATCAAAATCTTCTACTGTAGTGAGCCTGCCCATTGTGCGAACAGTGAGCTCTGTACTCTTTCCTTCAACACGACCTGAAGGAAGCTCTACGTTTTCACGATTCACGGCTTGTAATACATCGGATGGTGCAAGCTTTAATGATGCGAGTTTAATCGGATCCATCCACAAGCGCATCGAGTAGCGCTTCTGTCCCCAAATTCCCACAGAGCTTACACCGGGTATCGTTTGAATTCTTTCCTTGAAAACATTTTCAGCAAACTTCGAAAGCTCAAGCGGATCGCGCTTATCGCTCTGAATGGTCATAAAAATAATCGGGCTTGAATCGGCATCTGCTTTTTCAACAACCGGGGGATCAACATCAGGAGGAAGTCGGCTTAATGCACCCGATACTTTATCGCGCACATCATTCGCTGCCGTTTCTAAATCAACACCCAGTTCGAATTCCACTGTGATGTTGCTTCGTCCTTCACGACTGGTAGAGGTAATGCCTCGAATACCGGGAATACCATTCACGGCTTCTTCGAGTGGTTCAGTAATTTGTGATTCAATTACATCGGCATTAGCACCAACATAATTTGTTGAAACGGTAATGATGGGTGGATCAACGCTTGGAAATTCTCGAACTCCCAAAAACGAAAACCCAATAACGCCAAATAGAATAATGACCAGCGACATAACGATGGCCAGCACGGGACGGTTAATACTTATGGTGGATAAACTAGCCATGCCTATTTAAAATTTACAAATTATGATTTGTGCCACTCCCCTTAAACTATGCTTTACAAGCTTGTAGCTTGTCACTCTTTGCTGTCGCTATTTACTTTCGTCACCTGAACAGCCATACCTTCACGAAGCTGAAGAATGCCTGTCGTAATAAGTGAATCCCCAGGCTTTAATCCGGAAGTGATTTCAAGGTTTGTTTCGGTACGCATACCGGTTTCTACTTTCACTTCTTTTGCTTTGCCTCCCTCTATAATAAAAACTTTGTGATTGTTAAGATCAGGGATTACTGCTTCAGTTGGAACCAGTATTGCGTTACTTACCGAAGACAAGATTAAACCTACTTTCACAAACTGACCGGGTAACAAAAGACCCTTCGAGTTCTCGGCAATGGCACGAATTTTTAATGTGCGTGTTGTTGGATCAATTCGGGGTTCG
>JANODK010000052.1:0-47624 GCA_031412655.1 Chryseolinea sp. | reverse complement strand
TATTTCTAAGGAAATTTGAGTTGCGCATTTTTTTTCACGCAACGCAATTTTGATAAATCAAAAATACAGCATCATTGACCTTTTGACAAATCCTTCACAATCATTTTGTTATCCTACCTTTTTTAAAAGCGATTTCCCTGATTCCAATCAGAGTTACCGCTTTTCGGTACGCTGATCTTCAGAACACTAAAATTATTAAATGAAGTATTGGTTTTGTGGAAACATCAAAGTCCTTGAGACAAGTAACTCTGATGGGGAGAAATTTTTCGCTAAAAATTTCTTTGCCACACAAGAACTAATGAACATCCGCGAGACATGGCCATAAGGTATTCTATCTCATCTTGATAGTGAACTTATCACTAGCTGTGCAGTCATCTGAAATCACCTTATAAAGGATGGCTCCATTCTTTTTGAACGGAAGCAGATTTAAACTCAATTCTAAGTTGTTGGTAACTTCCAGGTGTATTAAATCCTCGAAGATTGATGAAACAACAGGGTAATATTTGCCGGTAAATCCAGGTCGATCATCCCATTTAAGTAAAACTGAATCTGCATTGGTTGATATTACTCGATTCGGTTTCTTATAGTTTGGATTTAGCAACTCATAAGGATTTCCACAATGAATTCCAATTTTATCACAATCACTCAGTTTCGCTTTCGCTAAAACTGTATAAATGCTATCGTGCAATTTAAATCCAATATCCTTTTTTCTTTCCTCATCCAACACAGAATCCAAATGATGAGTACCTGTATACAGGGAGAAAGGCCAGCCGCCAAAGTCCAATGTCAATTTTCCCTTTTTTTTGATAACTACTATTTCATCTGCATTTAGTTTATCACCAATGGATATTTTTAGTCCACCCGGAAAAGCAGCATTGCTACACTCCTTTACTGCGAATTTTTGTGAGTAGGCGTTCAAAGACAAAAAAGCAAATAATAGTAGTGTCGCTAATTTCATAATATATTCTAACAATTTATTACGAGTCACGAGCGGTCTCTTCGCTGGTGTCCATACTACAAGGTGGGCGAGCCAACCAAATTATACAAAACATTAAAAGTTAGGGCAATCTTAAACTGTAACATTATAGGTACGAGTCTCACAGTCTTACAAATCCAATATACGAAACTTGCACCCTAAGATAATAACGATTAACAATTAACCAATAACTCTTAACTTTCCCCCATGGATTTTAGTCACGATACCTTTCTTAACAACCTCGCGCAAACAACTGACTCTCCCTATTTGATCTCCATCGAGCGGGCTGAAGGTATTTATTTATATTCACCTGAAGGCAAACGCTATACCGATATGATTTCGGGTATCGGGGTGAGCAATGTGGGGCATCGGCATCCGCATGTGTTGCGTGCTATTAAAGAGCAACTCGATAAACATTTGCATGTGATGGTGTATGGAGAATATGTTCAATCTACTCCGAACCAACTCGCGAAGAAACTCACCTCGCTCCTTCCCAAAAGTCTGAACTGTTGTTACTTCGTGAATTCAGGAACGGAAGCGAATGAAGGCGCATTGAAATTAGCGAAACGTTTTACAGGAAGAACTGAGATGATTGCGTGTCGCAAATCGTATCACGGCAGTACACACGGTTCGCTCAGTGTGTCTGGCAATGAAGTGAAGAAGCAAGCATTTCGTCCGTTGCTGCCGAATGTCAATTTCATTACGTTCAACAAAGAATACGATCTTCAATATATAACTACGAAAACGGCCTGTGTAATTATCGAAACGATTCAAGGCGATGCAGGAGTCCGTGTTCCTTCAAAACAATATATGAAGGCGTTACGCAAGAAGTGCACCGATACAGGAACACTTTTGATTTTTGACGAGATTCAATGCGGCATGGGCCGAACGGGTACGTTATTTGCCTTCGAACAATTTGATGTGGTGCCTGATATTCTTACCATTGCGAAAGCATTTGGCGGTGGGCTTCCAATCGGTGCTTTTATCGCGGATAAAAAAATCATGGAGGTGCTCACGCACAACCCGATGCTGGGGCACATTACTACCTTTGGTGGCAACCCGGTATGTTGCGCTTCAGCATTGGCTACATTGGAAGTGATAGAAGAAGAGAAGTTGTTATCGAAAGTAGAAGCGAAAGGTAAACTGATTGAAAGTTTACTGAAACATAAATCGATTAAAGAGATCAGGCGATTTGGTTTGTTGTTCGCCATTGATTTTGATACGGCCGATATTGTAGCGCGCATTGTGAACCATGCGAAAAAAGATGGTGTGATCTGTTATTGGTTTTTATCGCACCCCAATAGTTTCCGCATTGCTCCTCCCCTTACCATTACCGAAGACGAGATTCAGGAATCGTGCACCAT
Organism: Chryseolinea sp.; assembly: GCA_031412655.1. Classification (GTDB taxonomy): domain Bacteria; phylum Bacteroidota; class Bacteroidia; order Cytophagales; family Cyclobacteriaceae; genus Chryseolinea. Next base: position 45,284 of record JANODK010000052.1, on the reverse strand, counting down.
TATTTTGAAAGCAATAGATAAATCGACAATTTGAAGCATGTCACACATTAAAAAAACGTTCGACCTTCTGGATTATTCGTACAAGATATTAGTCATAATCGCACTGCTCATTGTCTTGTGCATTTTCGCTGCCGATATTATTATACCGATTTGCTTTTCGGGCATCTTCGCCATTGTGATGTTACCGGCAGTAAAATTTCTGGAACGCAAACTACCAACTTCCCTAGCCATTTCACTGGTGTTGATTGTGACGCTGGGTATTCTCGTCTTGCTCATGTGGCTCATCGTGAATCAGATTACAAGCCTCGTGGCAGACCTGCCTGACCTCGAAGCCAAATTCAATGTGATGGAAGAAAACGTAACTACGTTTTTGAGAAAATACGTTGGGCTCACCAAAGCAGAACGCACGCAGTTTTTTAAATCGGGCCTTACCAACTTGAGTGGATATGCCACGGGCTTCCTGGCGTCTACTACTAATGTTATTTCATTGATCATTCAGATACCCATTTACGTTTTTCTTTTTCTCATTTATCGCGATCGCTTCAAAGCGTTCTTCGAAAGCATGTTGCCGTCAGCCGAAGAGTTTACCTGGAAGAAAGAAGTAGAGAAAGTCATTCAGGGTTACATCTCCGGCTTGTTGTTGGTAACGCTCATCATTGCTGTACTCAATACCATAGGGTTAATGATTCTTGGAATTGAACATGCTATTTTCTTTGGTATTCTTTCGGGTGTGCTGACCGTGATTCCATACGTAGGCATTTTTATTGGAGCTACCTTACCTGTGTTGATGGCCTTGTTAACGAAAGACAGCATCTGGTATGCCGGTGGCGTGATTGCCATTTTCTCAACGGTTCAGTTTCTGGAAGGTAATTTTATTACACCCCGCATCACAGGATCGAAAGTAAGCATCAATGCGCTGGCTGCGATTGTGGCGTTGCTGATTGGCGGAAAAATGCTCGGCATTGCCGGAATGATTTTGGCCATCCCTGCACTTGGAGTTTTGAAGATCTTATTATCACAAACCAATTATCTAAAACATTTTGTGATACTGATTGAGGATAGTCCGCTTGTAAAGAAGAGTGAGCCGGAGCTTGTCAAAATCGAAGACGATGCTAGTCAGGCTAAGGATTTAGAATGACCTATTGAATAGTTTCGAGTTGTGTATCACCACATTAAGAGCCAAGAAACTCGAAACTCTAAACTCGAAACTTGAATTTTACTTCCTGATTCTCCACTCTGACGGATACAAATTATTCATCCGGTTATCCAACACATTTGCCCAACCTAAAGGCGTACCATTATACTGAATGAGGGCGAAACCCTTTTTCTCTCCATGTACTTCCAACGTTTCTTTTCTCAAGTATTGTAAGGCCTGAGGAAGTTCAACATTCAATACGGTGAAGTGATCTTTGTTGAGTTCGATTGACAATGCAAGTGCATGCTCGGGAATCAGCTTCTCATGCTTTATGGTCGCCATAGAAGTTCCGGCAGAGATGAGGTAAAGATTCTTTGCTAAATATTCAATTTCAAAGTTCTTGTTCTTTGGAAAGAATTGAACCTGATCGTTTCGAATGATAAAGGTTTTTTCTTCTGGTGTTCGTACCCACTGACTCAGTTGATCAATAATCCTTTTTGATGGCGCAGTAAACGAATTTCGATACACCATTCTGCTTTCGCCTCCATTCGTCTTACGCATTACCGACAAGAAGAATCCTTCGCCCCTTATTTTGTGAGGAAAGAAACGATAACCCATCACACTATCCTCCGTTGTCTGCTCGACATTCCAGGAAGGATCAAGTCGAAGCGAAATGAATTCAACGCCTTGCTCCTCTTTCAGCCACGCGAGATTTTCTTCGTTCTCTTTTTCGTTATATGTACAAGTAGAGTAAATTAAAATACCGCCATGTTTTAGAGCAGGCCATACATCACTTAAAATTCTTCGCTGACGTTTGGAGCACAATGCTACATTGTCAGGGGACCATTCGGTCATGGCGTTGGGGTCTTTACGAAAAAGCCCTTCGCCTGAACAAGGTGCATCGACTACCATCACATCAAAGAAATTTTGTAATCGCTCAAAGTCGTGGGGATCGTTGCTGGTAACGACAGCATTTGAATATCCCCACTTCTGAATATTTTCAGAAAGTATATTTGCACGTGTCTTAATCACTTCATTCGAAACCAATAAACTTTCTTTGTTCATCAGACTCAACAAGTGTGTTGACTTCCCTCCGGGTGCAGCACAAAGGTCCAGCACATTTAATGATTTTCTTTGATCGACTGCCTGAAGAAACGCTTGCTCTACAAACATGGAGCTGGCTTCCTGCACATAATAACTTCCTCCATGAAAGGTAGGATCTAGCGTGAACGATGGACGCTCGCTTAAATAATATCCACTTTTACACCACGGAATTTTCTCAGTATACTGATGAGGAAATCCTTTTGCTTCGTTGACGCGTAAGCTGGTGGGTGAGTTTGTTGTTAATGAATCGAGAATAGACTGCCAGTCGTTGGGGCGCTGATTTTGAAGTTGATTGGAAAAGGCTTCTGGAAAAGGAACAATCATATCACAATATGCTGCTTTTCGTTGTATTCTATAATCTTCAACATACTATTTATCATTTGCTCGTACTCGTTTTTACCTAAAGGCTGTTGGTAACGGTCCATAGGATCACAAACACAATACAATGCATTGATGACGAAACTTTTGCCTTTGTCGGTCGGTAGGCTTGAAGGCAGAAAGTTTTGGGAGGAATAGTCACGACCTCTAGCGTAAGGAATGAAAAGCCATTAAATTTAGGTTTCGAAATCGAGACCTAAATTTTTTTACATGATTAAGGCCAATAATCCGAAACTGAAAAGCTGGGTAGAAATCCCAAAGGATTCTGATTTCCCTATTCAAAACCTTCCTTTCGGGATTTTTAAAACGGAATACTTAACACCCGTTGCCGGTGTAGCGATTGGCGATTATGTATTGGATTTGGTTTACCTCCATGAACATGGATACTTCTCAGGTTTGGATTTACCTCAGGGAATTTTTAATCAACGATACCTCAACGATTTTTTTGCACTTGGAAAAAGAAAAGTGAGCGAAGTCCGCGAACGTGTTTCTGAACTTCTTCAACACGACAACAACGAGATCCAACTAAATGTTAGAGCAAGGGAAATTTCCCTGGTATCTATGAGTGAAGTGCAAATGCTCACACCGGTTCGAATACACAACTATACTGATTTTTATAGTAGCGAAGAGCATGCAACCAATGTAGGTTCCATGTTTCGCGATCCAAAGAATGCGTTACTTCCTAACTGGAAACATTTACCTGTTGCATATCATGGACGCGCTTCTTCTATTGTTGTTTCTGGTACTCCCATTCAACGTCCGCGCGGACAGGTGAAGCCTGCGGATTCAGAGCTTCCGGTTTTTTGTCCATCGAACAAGTTAGACTTTGAATTAGAAGTTGCTTTCATCACCTGTAAAGAGACCAAACTTGGTGAGTCCATTCACACCGCTGATGCGGAAGATTTCATTATTGGATTTGTACTGTTTAATGATTGGTCAGCGCGCGACATTCAGCAATGGGAATACGTTCCGCTCGGTCCTTTTCTTGGGAAGAATTTTGGTTCTACCCTGTCACCCTGGATTGTTACGATGGATGCGCTTGAACCATTTCGAGTAGATGGACCTGAACAAAATCCGCATGTGTTGCCCTACCTTTCATATGGTGGTCAAAAGAATTTTGACATCCGACTTGAAGTTCTTCTCCAACCAGAGCGATCAACGGAAACGGTTGTTTGCCGATCGAATTTTAAATACATGTATTGGAATGTTAATCAGCAATTAGCCCATCATACCATTAATGGTTGCAACATAGAGGTAGGAGATTTGTATGCTTCTGGTACCATCAGTGGTCCTTCGCCTGGCTCATACGGATCATTGCTTGAGCTTTCTCGAAACGGAGAAAAGTCGTTACACATGAATGATGGAAGCGAGCGCACATTTCTGAAGGATGGTGATACGGTCATCATGCGAGGTCATGCAGAGAAGGATGGAGTGCGCATTGGATTTGGAGATTGTAAAGGAAAAATTTTACCCGCACATTAGTGCATGCTAAATAGTATTCAATAGTAATTACCATCAACAATTTACTTGAATTGAAAAAATGTATTGTATTCGCCCTTCTCTTGATGGGCATATCTGCTACTGCGCAGGAAATCGTTCATCATCAAACACTATACTGGCTTTACTATCAGAACCAGCTTTACTTCTCACCAAAACTCTATTGGTTTAACAATGTTGATAATCGCAGGTTTATCAATCCAGATGCTGAAAATCAGTTCATCTTTCATTCACGATTACATTATAAAAGTGGAAAGTGGGACTTTGCAGCAGGTTTGACATTATCGTCAATCTACACTCAATTTCCCGAAATTAAATCGACTCATATCGCAACTGAGGTAAGACCTGTTGTAGAAGTTAGTCATGAGCAACCTGTTGGAAAAATATTCATTCAAAATCGTATTCGATTGGACAACCGCTTTTTAGAAACCAGCACGCAGCAAAGCGTTCTGGATACTTCAAATTACGTCCTTCGCTTTCGTTATCGACTTCAGGTCAGAATACCCCTTGTTAAAAATAAAGATGAGGTTACACTACTCCAGCTGCGCCTGTCAGATGAGATCATGTTGAACCACAAGGAAAATATTTTTGATCAGAATAGAATTTACGCCACTCTTGACTATATCATCAATAAAAACTTTACAGTTGAGGCTGGATACATCTACATTTATCAACAACGATTTAACAGAGACGAATTTTATTCACGGAATGTAATTCGCTTTGGTTTACAACATAAAATATTTCTGAAATAAACGTTCTCATTTTTATAGTCAGGGATTAACCTTGCTTTAAAATTATTGTGGAGACGCTTCTGTTTTTTTCTCTTGTTTTACTTCTTCCACAACCCTTCTTCCCCGAGTACCCGCAAAGCGTTGCCAAAATGTTTCCCGATCAACGATCGAAACAAAATTGTTTACATATACTGATGTTGTGTCGATTGAAGGCAATGGATTTTTTTCAAGTGAAACAAGATCAAACACAACCGGCACCGATTTAACTTCAGGGCAAAATTTCTTTATAAAACTTCGCAGCATGAAGGACTGAAATGGATCAGTCGCCAATGCAATTTTCTTAAAGCCCATGGACTTTGCCATCTTCCAGGAGTAATAAATATTCTCTGTGCTGTGTTCTGCTTTTGATTCAGAAAAGGTATGATCAGTCGGAATTCCAAGAGAGTCTGCAATTACCTTCATGGCAACGGCTTCAATGAAAGGAGAATAGACAGCAGACCCGGAGAAGATGATATTCTTTGTATAACCACTATCATAGAGATGCTTCGCCCATAAAATTCTCATCTGCATAACCGAAGAAACTGCTTTCGGCTCATAGGGCACTCCGGGAACAATGATCACATCATAAGGCTTTTCGGTCTTCGCTCTTTCATACGATTTGTTTGCATATCGCGAAAAGCTGCAATGTGTTAAGAGACCTGTTAGAATCAGGAAGGTAAAAGTATATCCGAGTATTTTTAGAAACTTCTTTAGTCGAGCATTCATCATGAGAACAGTAAATCGTTGTTTGGACTGAATAACAAGTGATGAAGATTTTAGTTATGTCAAATTTAATTTCCAGCCATCATCATAATTGACAATTCCATCATCTACCAACTCCCGCACGGCATCTACAAAAAGTTCATGGTCGCGTGGTGCTATTTCATCTTCTAATTGTTCTACGGTAATGGGTTTCTTTCGAACGATAGTCAGTATTTCCTTTTTGACGTCATCAAATCCTTCGCCACTTTCCGATTTTCTTTTATTGATGCAAGCATCACAAATGCCACAGGTCTTAAATGTATCTTCATTAAAATAATCCTGGATCATTTGCATACGGCACCGATGATCGCTTGTTACATAGTATACCATGGCATTCATCTTTTCTACGATCAATTGCTTTCGTTCTGCTAATCGTTTGTAGTTCAACGGAAGTTGATCAGCATCTTGTCTGGCCAAAACAAAGGTAACCTGAGGCTTATCTTTTACGGGTTGATATTCAATAACACCCAGTTCCTGCAAATGAAGTAACGAATTGATTAATTCTTTGTACTTCATTTTCATTGCTTTGACAAGATCAGTTTCAGAAACGATCAAGAATCCTGCGAACAGTTCACCACCATACAAACGCAAAAGCATTTTGATCAACGGATCAAATGCTTCATTCGCCACCTGAAACTGATAAAGCGCGCCTTTATCAAAACAAATCCGGAGTTGAGAAGGTCGATAGAAACTCTCATTGAAAAGGATCAATCCTTCTTCTTCAAGCTTGCGAAGTGCCGCATATACTTCTGGTGAGTGATAATTGAAACGTTCACAAAATATCTGTAATTCAAAATCATAACTCTCCCCTTCACTGCTGCCCACAGCTAGCTGAAAATAATTAGCCAGGGATTGGTAAATCAATTTTAAAAATGCAGGCTCCGGTTGTGATTGTTCAACCTTCCGCTTCAAATTAACAACATCAGCCTCCTGATAAAGAATGGCTGCATACGAACGTAACCCATCACGACCGGCACGACCCGCTTCCTGATAATAGGATTCGAGATTTTCGGGTAAGTCAAGATGAACTACTGTTCGAACATCTGGCTTGTCGATACCCATACCAAATGCGTTGGTCGCTACCATGATGCGAACTTTGTTATGAATCCACTCATCCTGTCGCCTGGCGCGATCATTAAAATCAAGTCCTGCGTGATAGAATGAAGCACTAATATTATTCTTGATTAAAAAAGCAGCAATTTCTTGTGTGCCCTTGCGGGATCGTACGTAAACAATGGCCGAACCCTTCACCTTCTGAAGAATCTCTACCACTTTTCGTTCTTTGTTCTCCGCTTTACGCACAACAAAAGAAAGGTTTTCACGAGCAAACGATTTTTGAAAAATAGAATAACCTTTTCGGAAAGACAACTTATCAATAATGTCCTTGCTCACCCGATTAGTGGCTGTAGCGGTTAAAGCTATAACAGTAACCGATGGCATTACTTCACGCAACAAACTAATCTGCAAATACGGTGGTCTGAAATCATAGCCCCATTGCGAAATACAATGTGCTTCATCAACGGCAATCAGATTCACCTTCATCTGTTTTACCCGAACTGTGAAGAGCTCAGTTTGAAGTCGTTCTGGTGATACATATAGAAACTTAATGTTTCCATAAATACAGTTATTGAGTAAGATATCAATCTCTGCCCGGGACATGCCGGCATGAATAGCAATGGCTTCAATATTTCGTTTCTTCAACTGCCCGACCTGATCTTTCATTAAGGCGATAAGCGGAGTAACAACAATGCAAATACCCTCCATTAACAAAGCAGGTACTTGAAAACAAATTGATTTTCCACCACCCGTTGGAAGTAATGCTAATGTATCCCTCCCTGATAAAACGGATGCAATAATATCTTCCTGCAGGGGTCTGAATTGACCATGCCTCCAATGCTGCTGCAAAATGCTAAGCGGTGTTTCCACAAAAGCGAATATAATGGGAAATGTCGGGATGAAAGTTTTTTTATCCTGGCGAATTTTGAATAAAAAATCGCTGACTAAGAAGAACCAATCCTACTATTTTCTTTTAAAAACCAGATCAGTTTGCTGAGCCTGAATAACATGATTAAACAACTCTTTCAAATAATGATACTCTGTTGATGTGAAAATTGTTTTAGAAATCTGAAGGGAGCTATTCATCGTAAACCGGTTGCCGAGTTGTTGAACGTCATAAATGTATTTACCACCATTATTTGGCAATGCCAGGGCCACCTTTTGTGGAAGCTCATCAATTTCAAAATTCTCAGGAAAGGTCAGAGAAAAAACCAGAACTTGATCGAGGGGTGCACCAAAATCTACAGGGTATGAACGCTCCGATGATTTAAAAGGGTTTTTTTCCCACCGGTCAATCAGAAACGGATTAAACAAAAACGAATTCACATTCAGATCATCAAATGCTTCGATCGCCACATCAACCTTCAGAACTAATGATTTTGTTAGATCGTCTACATTCTGAAACTCAAAACTCTTGATCGAAATTGACTGCATTCTTTTCTGCAGGTCATCAACAAATTCTTTCTCATTAGAGAAAGTACTCAATTTACTTCGTTGGCTTGCCGCTTTGTAACCCAGGTAGGTATAGTGAATTGTTCCGGTCATAACACCAGATTGATCTAATGTTAAATTGATCACAGAGAGTGATTTCTCTTTTTCAGTTGGTTTAATATCGAACCAGTATGATTCTTTGGTTCCAAAGACTCTACCCTTACTATTCAAACAACGTTCAGGCAAAAGGCCAAAGGAAACAAAGTCATCAGTAGCATCCAGCAGGTATACTTTATCACCAATATTCAATTTGGCAACAACATAATTGAAGTCACTCAGTATGGGGAATAGCTCCGTAACCAAACCGTTTTCGCGAGTTGAAAGAAGCATGGGTTCAACATCTAATTCAGCGTAGTTAAGTGCCGCTACTAATGAAAGATTGATATCACCAACATTTCCAATTTTAGTATCAAACGCCTTCTTAATTCCGAATTCACTGTAGAATCCGTACACATCATTCCATCGATACCAATAGCGGATAAAATCATAAATTTTTCTGGCTTTTGTTAAGGGATCGGTTTCTCCCAGTATCAATTGATCAACCGTACCGTCAACAATATCCTTACCCCTCTTAATCTGCACACCAAACTTATTCTCCGTCTTTAAATCCTTCTCTGCATCTTTCCACTCCTTGGTAATTTTATTTTTCCTGCCGTCAAAATAGTCAATTTCCGAAAGTTCAAAATTGATAGAAGAAATAAAATTCGAACTGGCCGTCATGTAGTCTTCCTCTATAAAAGCAGGTATATCCTTTATACCCCACATGGAACGGCTGCAATCTGCTTTCATTCCACCTCCTGGAGTAAAGCAATCCCTAACCAATTCACTTTCATTAGTCGTTAATTTTAAAAAACCCTTTAAAGAAATATTATAGAGATAATTACCAGGAATTGTTGCCCAATATTCGCTGGATACTTTAGGGATGTCGCTTTGAAAATTCCAGGTTCTGAAATTGTATATAAAGGGAGACTCTAAAATGTATTTCACCTCAATAACACTTCCTACCCGCACATTGGGAATTGCAAATTTCTGAAGGTTCCAGAACTTGTTGCGCTCTTCTTTGAAGATATTTTTGGGATCCAATTTCACTTCCTTCATTGACCCATTTTCAATATTAAAGGAAGATGCCTCCACGCTAATTATCTTTTCTTCACGCCCATTACCTTTTCCCAAGGGTATTGCAAAATCAGCTTGGTCTACTCCCGCCTGTTTAAGAATTTTTATTTTGACATGATATTCAAAAAGTAAATTGTTGTCATTACCGTTGTCAATATAGGCTTCACCAAATTCATTGAGTACAACCGCTACTGCAGCAGTGTCCTTATCATATTTTTTTATATCCAGGTCACGATAGGTCACTTTACCAAATGGAAAACCATGGTCCTGTGACGATGCTGAAAATGAAATGCAAAGGGCAATGCCGATTAAAAAGAGCTTCATAAAACGAATTTGTAACCTAACGGCAAGATAAAAGGTGAAGACTAATGAACAATACCATATCTCAATTTTAACAACAGTTCAATTGCAGATTTAGCTCACAACTGGATTACTAAGCAAAAAAGGAATGCGTTAAATAGATGTATCTCTTTGTTCTTCTTTTGATTTGGTCTCCTTTTCCAATGAATATAATTGCTGGTTAAGCAAGTCGATCCGAACCAATAAATTCAATACCAAAGCGTCTTTCACTTTTTCGCTCGGGCTCGCATTCATTTGTTCTTTCAATACCATATACATGGCTTCCAATTGTTGAAAGTCATGCGTGAAGCCGTTCAAACCTTCGTTCTTTTGAAAATCGTTAATGAGTTTTACTTTATTCGAAATCTGCTGAGTATAAAAACTCTCAACATCGTTAAATTCTTTGGATGAAACGGAAGCGACTTTAATGACTGGTTCATTTTTAGGAATGATCAAATAAACCGACAAGGCAAAGAAAATGACAGCTGCTGCACGCCAAAGAGCAACAGAATTAAAAAGACTTTTATTTCCAAAAGAAAGAGACGCTCGGATATTTCGCCATGCTTTCTCAGAAGGCTCTTGGTCATCAAACTCATTTCGGTTCTGACGAATAAATTCTTCCATCTTGTCTTTCATACTTTCCCAGTTAAAAGTTCTCTCAATTTTGATTTGGCACGATTCAATTGCGACTTGGATGTAGACTCGCTAATCCCCATTATTTCTCCAATCTCCTGATGATCGTAACCTTCCAATAAATATAATGATAGCACCGAGCGATATCCGTCCGGTAATTGCTCAATACTCTTTTTTACTCGATCAACGGTTAATCCGTCTCCATACTCGATGGGAGTCTCTTCTTCTGCCACATCCCATCGTTCATCTTCAGGAATGGGTTCGAATTTCTTACGCTGAAGTGCGTTGATCGATTTATTAACAACAATCCTTTTTATCCATGCACCAAATGTAGCATCGGCCCGATAGCTTTCCAGATTGCGAAAGGCACTGATAAACGCTTCTTGCAAAACATCCGTTGCATCGTCCTCATTCCCCACAATTCTATAGGCTACATTATACATACCCTTAGAATACAGTTTGTATAACCGGTAATGAGCATCCTGATCGCCCATTTTACATCGGGCGATAAGGTCATTGTGAATACCAATTACTTGTTGATCCAATCGATTTTAAACTATCCTTTGGATAGACAAGGTAGGAATAAAAGGGTTGCATGAATGTCACGCTAAAGTGATAAGAAAAAGTCGGATCAATTTGATGTTTTAGAAACAGAGAAAATGCTGTGGAAGTTTATTGAGGCTTGAAAACAAAATCCACTGTAACCTCCACCTGCTCTGCAATATTCTGCCACATCAATTGAGGTATTGCAATTTTATAATCTTCAAGCTTTGCAATGAACTTGGCTTTGAATAGCAATCGGTCGCCTTGTTTCTCGATCGTGCCCGGCACCTCCACATCTTTTGTTTGTCCGTGAATGGTTAGCTTACCTTTGGCAATTGCTTGCTGTATCTGATTCACATTTAAATCAAATCCAGTAACCTTCCCCTGAAACGTTGACTTCGGATACTTATCTGATTCCATGTATTTCTCGTTGAAGTGCTCTTGCATTAAGGATTTAGCAAACACAAATTCTTTGATGGGGATTGAGAACGCAACATCACCGGTTGCCGCATTGAAGATGGCTGCCACTTTCTCGTTCTTTGCCGCAATGTCTTCTATGGTGGCGTGAGAGAAAAAAGATGCTATGCCCTTTTCAACACTATACTTTTGACTTATCGCCTCAGTGATGAGTAAACTAAAAAAAACGAGATAGAAGAATTTCATAGGTTGGAGATCAAGGTATAGAATTATTTAGATCAGGACGTAAAACTAATTTTAGCGGTTGCTTTTTGCTAATAAATTTTGAATCAGGCTGTCAGAAAAAAGAAAATCCCCCGAAGTCCTGGACCACGGGGGATTTTCATTGTCTATAGTTGGCTTTAATCTGTAACAAACGTAATCGATTGCTTTCAAACCATAATCAGGGAATCGTTTACCTGAAAATACAAAGGATAAGTGGGCAATAGGGAGGTTAGATTGAAAAGACAAGTGGCTAAAAAGTGAAAATCCCCCAAAGTACTCGACTAAGGGGGATCTTCATGTCTATAGTTGGCTTTAATCTGTTCAAATATAAAATAAAATAATGTCAAAACAACCGTTTGCGAATTTTTTGTTACGAAAATGTGAATTTTTTAAATCAGTGCTTTATGCTGTCTTTAAGGAGTGAATCTGGTTTCAAATATGTCTTTTTAAGTCTCTCCTTTAGCTGAGACTTTGAGCCCGGAAAGGTGGTTCTTCTGCTGATATCGTAACTGGCATAAAAGAGCACAATGAAAAAAATGATAGCACCCAACACAAAAAGTCGTTTCGACTTACTCATAACACCACTAAATAAATTCAATCATCTTGTCCGCAAGTTTTACGTTATCTGAAAGAAGTTCATAGAACTGGTCTTTATTGAATTTCAGAATCACTACTTCAGTCTTTGGAATCAGTAAATTAGTGTTTACAAAATTAGGTAGCGCCAACATCTCGCCAACAAATTGACCTTCGGAAAATTCGCCAACTCGTTCTCCACGCTGATACAAGTCCACTGTTCCATTCACTAAAACGTAAAAATTATTATTGGATTTTTCATCTAAAGTAAGCGACTCTCCTACTTTCAATCTCAATTCTTCACATATATCGGCCAAATAGGAAAGCGTAATTCCTGGCACGCTTTCAAATACCTCTATCTGCTGGAAGAATTGTACTTTGCCGAATTTGGTCATACGTTTAGACTGAATGATCAGCAGATCAAGATCTCTACGAATACCTTCTTTCAGTCTCTTTGTATTTTGGGTGTATGCTTCTTCGCTAATTTGGAACAGTGCCCAGGCTGAAACCTCCCGAATCAAACTATCCGGATTAAAAAGCTGTGCAATCAAATCCAATTTAAAATCTTCAATACGCAACTTGCCAATCTGGTAAAGTACACAGGCTTTTGTCCAACGGTTAGATTGTGTAAAATCACGATTAATCATGAACTTCAATACTAACTTCGAATCCAGTTTTATACGTGGATAAAAATCTTCTAATCTGTTAATGCGCTCCGAGTCCGATATGTCATCCAGAATAGGGATAACACGTTGCTTTAACTGATCAGACAAGAACACGTCCAATAGTTCGATGGCAAAAGCTATTCCTTCAGAAGTTTTACTGTCTATGTTTTCCTTTACCAACTGAATAGAACGAGTATCATACAACATGGTGAGGAGCATGTAGATGTGCTCAATATCATTTTGAATTTCCCACCGCAAGGCTGATTTTATCTCCGCGCTAAAAGCGTCATCTCCTACCTCCTGAATAGCACTTAAGTTCCAGCTTATATCAGCAATATCCGATTCAATCGCGTACTTGATACGCGTAATCTGAGAAATGCCTACCTTAAATCCACACTCTCCCAGCGATATCAGAACTTGAGACACCACCACCTTATTTGGATAGTCAATCTTACCCCAAAGAATTTCACGTGCCCGCTGTCCGCCAATGCGTCCCAATACCTGCACAAGCCTTAGCATGACTTGCGTACTTTGTCCACTTCGATAGAAAGCAGAGTCCAATGCAGGTAAGGTATCGGCACCAATTAAAACCAGTGCGTTCATAGCCTGGTTGCTGTATACTGGACTTCCAAGACTTTCAATGATAGCATTGATAACCTCTGAGTTATTCTTTTTAATAGCCGTTTTAATAGCAGTACTTCTAACCTTTGGTTCAGTATCGGCCAGAAGTTCCATTAAGAATGAAATACATTCGTCTTTTGAAGTGTGCAACAAAAGTTCGGCTGCATAGTGACGGTCGTTCGCATGCGTTGAACGTGTCAATCGCATAATTCTATTCTTGGTTATGTCACCACCATTGTCCAGGATCATCTGAAGGTCCATCTTACTAAGAACGTTTTTCTCTTCGCCCTCCACTTTGGATTTGTCAATACGAATAACGTACTGATCGGATACAGACAATCCCTTAAGTTCATTCATTTTCTCCTGTGCATAATGGCGAGTAGCTTCGTCATCATTTTTCATCATGCTATTAATCCATACCGGAACCTGGGCAGCATTAATTTTCTCCAGAAGTTTATAGGAGAATACGGCTTTATAAGAGGATGATGCATTTAAAAAACTCTCCAATCGCTTCGTGATTTGAGCAAATCCCTTTTCCAGTTTTTCCTGCTCTCCGTCAGAACTCTCCAGCTTCAATCTGATCTTAGTTCGATAACCATTATACATATTGGTTACAACAATGAAATATATGCCCGCTAATGCAAGCATTAAAACAGAGATATGAATAGCACTAAAGGAGGGGATAAAAGCCAGTAAGAAAATTAACAATCCCGCAATCAATCTTGCTCCCTCATTTACCAAACCTTCAACTTTCGATTGAATATTAAATCGAAGCCTTCCGTCAAGGGGAATAAAGAACAGCTTGAAGACCGGGTTTTCAATCGAATCGCGGAGGGTCCAGTTGAAGAGTCTGCTCAAGGCAACAAACAAAAAGAAATATATGAATCCAAAAGGTGAAATTGCCTTATCAAATCCCATTAAGCTTCCGCTTATAATAGAACCCAATGAAAAAATAGCCACAACTATGGGAAGTATAAATAGGGAAATCTTTAATCCGTAGTTGCTGATGATGCGCTGGTTGATGAAGGTTTGCATGATTAAACTAATACCATAAACGGCACCCACAAAAAAGGAATTGAAGTTGGTAAGGTCTCGTTCATTTGGATACTGCGCGGTTACAATCTTTTGAAAAGAGTACTGACTGAAAACAAACATGAACATTGAAACCATCAAAAACATAGACATCATTATGATGTACCGATCGCCAAAAATCTTGGAAACGCTGGCTCCTCTGCGCACTTCCTTGCTAAATTCATTCGGGTTATTTTTTGATAAGGTAAATGTTGAGGAGATGATGACGAGTAAAATTGATACTACAATAATGCTTATGGCGCAAAGTAAAAGGTAGTTTGATGTATCCGGGACAATCTTTGTGGTAAAGGGGATGATTATTAAAGTGGCAAGGATAGCAGCAATCAACTGCCCGGTGTCAATCCAACCAATAATTCGCTTTGATTGCTTAAAGTTAAAAAGTCGACCAAATAATCCCCAGAAGCTGAGCAACAAAACAGCTGTAATTGGGCCCGACATACAGAACAAAGCGAAGATGAAATAATCATCATACTCTGTATAGCCTGCGTGAAGGAGCCAATATTCGGTGAGCGTAAAAGCAAGTACCAACCCAACACTACCTAAAGCAAGTGCTGTAAAACGAATATGGTTTTGAAAAAAAGAAAAAAGCGCTGTCGTTATAATACCCAGAGCACCTGCGATCAGAAATGCTTTGGTAAGATGTTCACTCATCCGATTGAGGAACAACGAATCTGCCGTTACCTGATAGGTGGCAATAAAAATACCCATGAAAAAACCCGTGCAGAGCATGAGCACAATTTGCTTCTCTTCCTGGGTCTTGATTTGAAATGCCTGCGTAAACCGATTTGCCATAGCTACTTTCAAATATAAAAAGAAAAAACCGGCTTTGAACCGGTTTCAACATATTGAAATTTTTGAGAGATCAACTACTTCTTTGTTGCTGTGCTATCGGATTTAACACCAGTTCCTGATTTTTCTGCAGCGTACTCTTCGTTCAAACCTTTTGTAACTGCATCTGAAATATTCAATGCTTCCCCAGCAAAAAGCACATCACTTGATGGATCAAACTTTAACACGATCTGATAACCGTTTTCAGTTCCGTATTTTTTGCAGAAAGCAGTAATACGGTCATAAAGTTCTTTATTCAGCTTACCTTCTTCTTCAGCCAATTGCTGACCTAAGCTTTGCTGATAAAGCTGGAGGTTCTGTTGTTTCTTACCGAGATCTTCTTCCACTGCTTTTACCTGACCCATGGTCATAGAAGTTACATTGCGTTGGTAGGAGGTAATTTCATTTTGAAGTCCCATGGCACGGTTGCGGTATTCTGCTTCTAGCTTCTTGGTCTTTTCTTCCAATACTTTTTTGTTAGCCTCGAGGTAATCATAATGCTTTAGCACGCTATCAGAATTGATATACGCTATTTTCAATTCACCAGTAAAGCCAGTTCCAGCTTCTGATGTTGCTGGTTTGGTGCCTGCAAAATGAAAGTAAAAAAGTACGCCCACTGCTACCAGCAGCACGGCATTTAAAATCAGTGATAAATTCTTCATGTTAGGATTTACGGTTTTCAGGGCGCAAATATAATGAGTATTGGTTATGATGAAAGCGCCAGCTTAAGCTTCTTCGTCTTGAGTTTCGAAGGTATAGAGGGTTTCGTCCAGCTTAAAGCTATCTTCTGTATAGTCTTTTATGAATTTTTCAATCACTTTATGGGTCACTGACTCAACATGAAGGCTAACATCCAGGCTAACCCCAAACTCTCCTCCCGGATCAATATCGATGTGCTCTTTTACCTTTACCGTCCCGTCCGCCTCCAATTCCATGATTACTTCGGCCATGAATAACCCAATCTCTTCTTCAAGAGGATCGAGTGCTTCGAGGTTTCCATTTTCATCCTCATCGTAGGTAATTTTTTTGAATTCAGGAAAGTGTTTCGCTGCGCGGTGCTCTGCTATTTCAAATTGCTCGCTCTCATGTTGAAGGCGAAGTGTATAAATTACAGAATCATATATAACATCTTTACCTTCAAATTTCCCTACGAAATAGAAGTGAGCGTACTCATCACTTGTTTCATCTTCTTCATCCAGAATGTAGCTTTTCCCTGAGACTTTTATGTTTTCTCTATATTCCTGAATAACTGCGGGATCATATCCCTTATTTTTAAAATGCTTCATCCTACTTAAGTTGATCTTAATTTAACAAAAAAACACGTATTGTGTATATTTCAAACCTCAAAAAATTATGATTCTTATAACGTGGTCTGATCGTGATTGAATGGAATTGAGGCAGACCTATTTAAACCACTCAGCATACATGGGGTAATTCTTGGCGGTACGTTCTATAACGGCTTTCATTTCGGGCCCTATTTCCTTTATCTTCTTAGCAGGCATACCTGCATAAATACTTCCTGGCTCAACTATGGTTCCGGCTAATACAACCGCCCCAGCTGCAATAACCGAATTTGAACCAATAACCGCATCATCCATTACAATGGCTCCCATTCCGATCAATACATTATCCTCCACGGTACATCCATGAACAATGGCATTGTGAGCAATCGACACATTGTTACCAATTACAGTCTTTGCCTTTTGATAGGTGCAGTGAATTACTGCCCCATCCTGAATATTTGTGTTGTCGCCAATGGTGATGGAATGAACATCTCCTCTCACCACTGCATTAAACCAAACGGTGCAATTATCGCCCATTGTTACCTCTCCAACCACTACAGCATTTTCGGCTAGAAAACAGTTCTTGCCTAACTTGGGAGTAAAACCACGCACTTCCTTAATGATTGCCATAGAGCCGATTTAATGCTTGGCGCGAATCTACAATCCTCATTCTTAAATCGATAATCCCATGACAAGATGTCACCATGAAAGACTAAAAATTGTATTTTTGCGACTTGAATGAGTAGGAATGGAAAATCTGATTGGTGAACTCGATATTTTGAATGAAGGTCTTGAAGCAACCGAAACGTTTAGAGTTTCAAAAGATCTATCTACTGGAAAGCCCCGAAAACTGTACATCGAGAGCTATGGCTGTCAGATGAATTTTTCTGATAGTGAGATAGTTGCATCCATTCTTGAGAAGGAAGGCTTTGACACTACATCTGATATTTCACAAGCTGATGTTATCTTTCTAAATACATGCTCCATTCGTGAAAAAGCAGAGCAAACAGTTCGTTATCGGTTAACTCACATCCACGGCCTAAAGAAACACAAGCCTGAACTATTGGTAGGAATTTTAGGCTGCATGGCCGAACGATTGAAGTCAAAGTTACTGGAAGAGGAAAAGATTGTTGATCTCGTGGCGGGTCCTGATGCATACCGGGATCTTCCCCGTTTGATTGGTCAGGTTGATGAAGGTGATAAAGCGGTCAACACCTTTCTATCGCGTGAAGAGACTTATGCGGATATTAGTCCGGTTCGATTGAATACTAATGGTGTCACTGCCTTCATATCAATTATGAGAGGATGTGATAACATGTGCTCATTTTGTGTTGTGCCTTATACAAGAGGACGTGAAAGAAGCCGCGATCCGTATTCCATCATTAAGGAAGCGGAAGATATGTTTCAACGAGGCTTCCGTGAAGTAACATTACTGGGCCAAAACGTAGACTCGTACAAGTGGAGTTCAGAAGAAAATAGTAAGCTCTTGCTGGAGAAGAAAGGCGTCCAGGAAGTGATCAACTTCTCGATGTTGCTTGAAATGGTAGCGAAGGTCAGCCCCGACTTACGCGTTCGATTTTCGACTTCGCATCCAAAGGATATCACAGATGATGTTCTTTATACCATGGCTAAGTACGACAACATCTGCAAGAATATTCACTTACCTATCCAAAGCGGAAACAACCGCATTTTGGAAATGATGAGCCGTGGATATACACGTGAATGGTACTTGGATAAAGTGCAGAAAATCAGATTGATATTAGGTTCTGATTGCGGCATATCTTCAGATATGATTATTGGCTTTTGTTCAGAGACAGAAGAAGAAAATCAGGATACCATAACCTTGATGGAGGAAGTGAAATTTGACTTCGCTTACATGTTCTACTATTCGGAGCGCCCTGGCACACCGGCAGCGAAGAAGTATGTTGATGATGTTCCATTAGAGATCAAACAAAGAAGACTGGAGGAAGTGATTGCCAAACAACGATCACATGGTTTGGAGAGTAATACAAAGGATTTAGGAAAAGTCTTTAAGGTATTGATCGAAGGTTTTTCGAAACGATCGGAAGAACATTTACAGGGAAGAAACACATACAACAAGGTTGTCATTTTCCCGAAAGGAAATCACAAAAAAGGTGAGTACGTAAACGTGTTGATAGACGACTACACCAGTGGATCGTTATTAGGAAAAGTAATCGATTAAGAAGTTGGGATTTAGGAGATAGAATTTAGAATAGCAGGATGCATAATTTTAAGAACGCTTAACCAAAAACTCTAAACCTTGAACCTTAACACAATTAACATTTAACCATTAACTCCGCCATCATGGCTATTTCGGATTCAGAAATTCAAACTATAAAACAACGCTTCGGCATCATTGGTAACTCTGCCTTGCTCAACAACTCGGTAAGTGTTGCCATGCAGGTTGCTCCTACTGATATGTCGGTATTGATAACCGGTGAAAGTGGAAGTGGTAAAGAATCGTTCTCAAAAATTATCCACCATCTCAGTTCACGCAAGCACGGTCAATTCATCGCCATCAACTGCGGATCGATCCCGGAAGGGACTATCGACTCTGAACTATTTGGGCACGAGAAGGGATCTTTTACCGGAGCGCACGAGGCTCGCAAAGGATACTTTGAAGTCACGAGTGGTGGTACTATTTTCTTAGATGAAATTGGTGAAATGCCTTTGGCGACACAAGCAAGATTGCTTCGTGTTTTAGAGAATGGGGAGTTCATTAAGGTAGGATCTTCCAAGGTTTTAAAGACTGATGTTCGGGTGGTTGCTGCTACCAATGTTAACCTGATGAAGAACGTAGACGAGGGAAAATTCAGGGAGGATTTGTATTACCGACTAAGTACTGTGCCCATCTATATCCCACCATTGCGGGAACGAGGAAAGGATATTGAACTTCTGTTTAGGAAATTTGCATCTGATTTTGCTGATAAATACAAGGTGAAGCCGATCATGCTTACCGAGGATGCTAAAGAGATTCTGATCAAGTATCGCTTCCCTGGGAACATCCGTCAGCTTAAAAATCTGGTGGAACAGATTTCTGTTTTATCCTCTGATAATAAGGAGATTAATGGTGAGACCTTGCAGCGATACATCCCAAGAGAAAACAGTCTACCTGCCTTGTATAAAAGTGTTGCTTCTGATAAAGACGGACTTTCAGAAAGAGACATTCTCTACAAAGTTCTCTTCGACATGAAGAAGGATTTTAACGACCTGAAAAAACTGGTGCTGGAGTCATACTCATCGACCGGTAATCCAAGTCAGATTATAAAAGACAATCCTGGATTGTTTGAAGGAGTTGAACAAGAACATGTAACGGATCATTCGGATCCCGTTGTTCTCAACTTGTCGTCATCACAAAGCAATGGCAATCATGTAGAAGATGTTCACGACATCACTCATGAAACAGAAGACGATTCATTATCGATCGAAAAGAAAGAAAAGGAACTCATCATTAGGGCACTTCGTAAGAACAACAATAAACGGAAATATGCGGCACGCGATTTGGGTATTTCCGAGCGCACTTTATATCGCAAAATCAAACAATACGATCTTGAAAATTAGAGTCCATCTAGCGAGCATGCGAAAGTCAAAATTACTTTTTCTCTTTTCCTTCTCTGCAATACTAACCTGCCTTTCATTTTCCTCTTGCGGGGTCTATTCGTTTACAGGCGCTAAAACACTCGCCAAAAACATCTCGATTACTGAATTCTATAACAATGCGGATCTGGGCCCGGCCAACATGGGTCCGACATTCACCAATAGTTTGAAAACCTATTTTATACAAAACTCCAGTCTGGATGTAGTAGCCGAGGAGGGTGAACTCCAGATGGAAGGTGAGATTAAGGACTACAAATTAACACCCATAGCACCTGTTTCCACAGGCGACCCAAACGCGATTAATAATGCCTCCTCCACCCGTCTCACCATCACGATTAAAGTAACCTATGTAAATACATTGGACGATGCCATGAGCTTTAAAGACAAGACATTCTCTTTTTACAAAGATTTTCCTAACGATCAGGATTTTGCCGACATTCAAGAGCAGTATACCAATCAGATTTTCGACCGAATAATCAATGACATCTTTAACGCCTCGATTGCCAATTGGTAAAATTTCTTATTTTTACCATAGTCAAAGCATCCGGTGGACAAAATTCAATTTGCAACTGTACTTAAACACTACTCCGATAGTTCGGAGCAAGAGGCACAAGAAGTTCTTTCTCTGAAAGGCCTCTTTCCGTATAGCCAGATGCTGCATGCCCTTTCAGCTCGCGTTTCAAAAGACCATGGGTTCAGCAACCAGCAAAGCGAATTGCAACTTGCAGCGGTCTATGCAGCCGATCGGCTGGTGCTAAAAGAAATCATCACCAAAGACTCTCCTGAACGCACCGAAGTCATCACGAAAGTGGTGAAGAAGACAGATATTAAAGCGAGCTTAGAACCTACTATTCTTGACGCTCCTTCTAAGGTTATTATTCAACCATTGCAATCTTCCAATGATGTTGCAGAAGAGGTGATGCATGATTTGGAGCGTTTGAGTGAACTGAGACATAACTTCGAGGCGCTGTTTATTGATCAACCCAATACCAAGCTCAAACCAATTGTCCACAAAGAACCTCCGGTTGTTAAGACAGAACCAGTTCATCAGGATTCTGGTCTAACCAAAAAACAGCGGATTATCGAGCTTGCCAAATCTCTTCAGGCTGAAAAAGAAGCTGCTCAACCCACTCATCTTGAGCCTGTTGTTCACAAGAAAAAGGTGAATAATCCGACTGAAAAACTGATTGAAGAAATTAAGACTTCGAAAAAGGAAATTGAGCCAGAGGGCGAAAAATTGAAAGAACAAATCCAGATCATCGATCATTTTATAAAGATTCAGCCTACCATCTCCAATGTTAAGGAACGGGCGCAGCAAATACCGGCTGGAGATCTGTCCACTATCAAATCAGGTGAGTTTGGGGAAAATATTGTTTCGGAGACATTAGTGGAATTATTGATCAAACAAGGCAAAAAAGATAAGGCCATCGAGGTTTTGAAAAAGCTAATTTGGAAGTTTCCACAAAAAAAGGCTTTCTTTGCGGCTCAAATTGAAGATTTAAAGAAGTAACCTATGTATTTATTAGTAATCAGTCTCATCCTTTTGTTTGCCGTGCTGTTGGTATTGGTGATTTTGGCTCAAAACTCTAAAGGTGGTGGACTTACCAGCCAGTTTGGAGGCTCTTCAGCAAGTAACATTATTGGCGTGAAGAAAACCGGTGATTTATTAGAGAAATTAACCTGGGGTTTTATTGTTGGAATTATGGTTTTGGCGTTGTCTACTAACTTCATAACATCAACCCCAACAGGTACTACAAACGAAATATTAGAAAAGGCAGGCGAGCAAGCTCCTGCATCTACTACTCCTCCAGCAGGATTAGATTTGAGCACTGAACCAGCAGCGACTGATTCAGCTGGCAATTAAGAAATTACGAATCTTGAATATGAAAACCTTTCCAGTATCTGGGAAGGTTTTTTTATGCCTATGATTTTAGATTGTTCGTTAGGAACTCAACTCGCGAAGCGCTTTTACTAGCTGATCCAACTCTGCTGGAGTAGTGTAAAGATTAGGTGTAATGCGACAACCATGAACTCCTACACCATCAATTGCCACAGTATAGATTTTGTATTTCTTCAACAAGGTATCTGCAAGATCCCCTGGCTTCACCCCTATTATTCCCACGTTGGCAATGCCACAAGAACGTGTCAAAGCTTCTGGGGTATTTACCATCACATTAGGAATGCTGCGGACTTTACTGGTCCAATACTGTTGAAGGTAACGTAGTCTTGCTTCCTTTCTTTCCGGACCTAGCTTCATGTAATAGTCAATGGCATTGGAGATAGCAAGATCTGTATGCACAGGATGTGTGCCGGTGTGATTTAACCGCGCGATATCATTTTCATCTCGGGGAGAATCGGCCAATAGTGGCCATATCTTATTTACATTTCCCTTGCGAACATAGAGCATGCCAGCACCAAGTGGAACACTAAGCCATTTATGCAAACTGGATGCATAATAGTCACAGTTTAAATCAGAAATGGAATACTGAATGTGTGCAAATGCATGAGCACCATCCACCATTACCTGCACTCCTTTTTGATGAGCCATATCACAGATCTTCCTGATTGGTAATATCTGACCTGTGATGTTGATCAAGTGACAAACCATTAACAACTTCGTATTCGGTGTGATCGCATCTGAATACAGTTTTACGATTTCATCATCCGAGGTTGGATGATTGGGTATTGATACCACTTTATTCACCACACCATAACGATTGGCAACCTGCTTAAACATGTCGAGCATGGCACCATAATCCTGCTCCGCCATAACGGCTTCGTCTCCCTCCATCCAATGTAAGCCTCCGATAATCATGTCAAGCGATTCGGTGGTGTTTCGGGTGATGATCAATTCATCAGGAGAACATCCGGCAAGTTTGGCTAACTTCTCAACCATCATTTTCTTGTTGTCGAACTGAACCGTTCGCATATAGTAGGAGCCTTGGTAATTTACTTCACGCACGTGCTCAATAAAATGCTCCAGTGTTTCCTGCGGAAGAAAACTGTAATATCCATTTTCAAGATTAATGTAATCTGGTTTTAGCTTGTAGCCCTGACGAATACCAGCCCAGAAATCTTCGTCCTGAGCAACATCATTTACTGATCGGTTCTCTATGCTTGCGATCAATTGATCCAAAACGGAAATCATAGGTAAAGCGCTAACAGTTAGCAAGCCTGCATTTTTGAGGAAAGACCGTTTGTCCATATTGCTGGAGTTAGAATATGGAAGATAGGATTTAGAATCGGACTATCAATGTAGATAGTATAGATGTAGTCAACACGAAGTAAAGATATGCTATCTGCACGGAAGCCATGCGCCAATTTGCCGGAGATATTGAAAAGGTTACGGGAGATGTTAATACATATAACGGAGATATTAAAAAAAGTAATGGAGATGGTCATACTTGTAATGGAGATATTCTAAAAAGCGTTGGATATGGTTGTACCTGTAATGGATATATTCTAAAAAGCATTGGATATGGTCGTACATGCAATGGATATATTTTAAAAAGCATTGGAAATGGTCGTACATGCAATGGATATATTCTAAAAAGCATTGGATATGGTCGTACCTGCAATGGAAATATTCTAAAAAGCATTGGAGATATTCAAGAACATATCGGGGATTCTCCAACATGCAATGGATATATTTTAAATGACAAGTCAACAAGATTCGCAAATCATCAACTTTGAACCTTAAACCGCAGTCAACCTTAATACAAAACCCTGAACTTAATTGTCTGTTCAATAGCGCGAAGCTTGGCGATTACATCTTTGTCGTATTCTTTGTTGATGTCAGTAATTACATATCCTATAGAATCGGTCGTCTTGAGGTATTGACCCATGATGTTGATGTCGTTCTCGGCCAACACCTGGTTGATCTTGGCTAAGATACCAGGTACGTTATGGTGGATGTGGATCAATCTGTGAGCATTATCCAAGATAGGTAATGTTATATTCGGGAAGTTTACACTGTTGGATGTACTCCCTGTGTTGATATATTCCATGATTTTACCCGGAACAAAATTTCCAATGTTCTCCTGGGCTTCAGCAGTACTTCCACCAATGTGAGGAGTAAGAATTGTATTCGGTAACCCGCGGAGTTCAGATGTAAATTCTTCATCGTTGCTTACCGGTTCGTAAGGAAAAACATCGATGGCTGTTCCGGCTACTTTTCCGGATAGAATATTTTCGCGCAGTGCCTGAATATCCACTACATGTCCACGACTGAGGTTGATGAAGATGACACCTTTTTTCATCATGGCAAATTCTTTCTTACCAATCAGATTGGTGTTTGATGCGCGGCCATCCACATGCATGGAGATAACATCGGCTTGTTCCAGAACTTCTTTCATGGTTTTGCATTTTACTGCATTCCCAAGTGATAAGCGTTCCTCCGTGTCATAATACAACACTTTCATGCCCAGTGACTCGGCAATAACTGAAAGTTGCGTTCCTATATTGCCGTAACCAATTAATCCGAGTTTTTTACCACGCACTTCAAAGCTTCCTTTTGCTGACTTATCCCATACACCATTGTGCATCTTGGCAGACTTATCGGCAATGCTTCTGATGAGAATGATCATTTCTGCAACAGCCAACTCAACAACTGAACGTGTGTTGCTAAAAGGTGCGTTGAAAACGGCAATACCTTTCTTCGTAGCGGTTTTTAAATCAATTTGGTTTGTTCCGATACAAAACGCACCGATTACCATCAATCGATTAGCATGTTCTAATACCTTTTCAGTTACTTGTGTCTTTGAGCGAATACCTAAAACAGAAACGTTCTTAATCTTCTGGCAAAGTTCTTCCTCTGTCATCGCAGCATGATAGGTTTCTACATTGAAACCTTCGAGCTTCATTAACTCAAGAGCAACAGGGTGAACATTCTCCAACAGCAATACATTGATACGATTCTTTGGATATGAGATCGCAGTGTTCAATTTATTGAGATATAAAAACTCATCCAGACTTGGGGTGATATGATCCGCATTTTTCTTCACGTTTTCGCGTTCTACGTTTTCTGTAAAAGCGAAAAACTTATTGGCAAAACCAGCTTGCTTAATTTCATAGTCGGTATAGCCATCGCCTATTACATATATATCGCCCTGAAGGTTAAGCTTCTTTAATTGTTCTACCTTACCTCCATTGGCCGACAGTGGATTCTCCGTATCAAAACCAATTACCTTTCCTTCTCTATCAAATTTAAACTCATTCGCCAGGATATTTTCTGGCTTGATGCCAAACTCCGTTACGATGGGCTCGATGAATTCTTTGAATCCATTAGAAATAATATAGATGTTATCAGCATATTTCAAGAAGAATTCCTTGTTGCGTTTAAAAGATTCAGAGACACTATCCTTTAATTTTAGGATTAGTGCTGGCAAATGATTTCTGTTCGGTGCTAAGAGATTCAGTCTTTTTTCCAAAGACTCACGAAACGAGATCGACCCGTCCATGCCCTGATTAGTGATGCTGATGATTTGTTTCTTGCGTTCTTCGCGTTCCGGATGATCTGCTAATGAGATGTCAGCGAGTACATCGAAGGCTTCTACTTTAGTAAACGTACTGTCGAAATCGATTACGAAGTTCTTATTCAGTTTCATCTGCTATTAAATTGTTTATTTCGGTCAGATGGAATGTCCTTTTTGGAAATAACATTCCGAATCTGTGTAGTTGAAGGGCATTTCATGAACGAAAGAAATTAGATTTTTTTGAGGCAGTCAATGATCAGCTTTGTGTTCATTCAAACGATGAACGCTCACTTACATTTTATACTTCAATTTTACGTGCGCAAATGTAGTAAAAGTAAAGTGTTGACTGGTCTTCTCTCGAGGTTTTGAGAGCATTTCATTTACCTAACAAATGATAGTGGACTTACAACTCCAAAATTTAAGGTTTGTGTTCGCGGAAAATTGAAACACAATAATTTCCGAATCATCAAAATAACAAACAGAAAAAAATCAAAACTACTTCAACTTGTAAACCATGCACACAGCTGATGTTGGACAGACATGACTGAACTCAGAGGAGGCTTTTATTTCTTGTGGAACATCTTCACGCGCTACATCCTGAAAACCTCTCTTCAAAAAGAAAGCGTGTGCCGTTTCAGTGAGTAGGTAAATAGCCGATATTTTTTTTGTCTTTGCGTGATCAATTAACTGTTCTGTAATAGATGATCCTAATGATTGTCCGCGAATGCCAAATTTCACCGACAGCGAACGCAACAAAGCAAACTGATTGTAGATTTCCAATCCGCCTGTTGCTACTGGAGTAATACCATCGTAAAAGCCAACCAACAAATGCTTGTTGAAATCGAGATCATCAACTGGAAGATTGGCCGATTGTAATAACGAGCGGAAAGCTGCAAAGCTCTCCGCATCGTCAATCACTTTTGAAGTTAATTCCATGTCCCAAAGTTATACTATGATTAAGATGATTTTTCTGATTGATGTGATTTATTATTGCCGATTTGATAATCAGTTGATTTGCTTTCAAGTTTACTATTGAATTTAGTTAGAGCAACACTCTGGTCCACAACATGCAGATTTTTTTTCTTCAACAGCTTTTGGTTTCACAAATGAAGGTTTATCCGCATATACAGTAACGCTATAGATTCCAGTTTCTGTTGATCTAAAAGTAGCAAATTCTTCTTTCGTTAAATAAGCAGATGCGATTTCATCCGGGATCGAAATCTTCTTTTCTTTTTGGATCAAGATATTTTCGAAGCCGGCTTCCTTTACCAATCGCAAATAGTCCTCTTTTTGAATTGCACCTGAAATACAACCTGCATACATCTCAGCACTCGCTCGCAAACTATCAGGCAACTCTCCTATCAATACAATATCCGAAACACTAAAATGTCCTCCCGGCTTTAATATCCTGAATGTCTCAGCAAAAGCCTGTGCTTTATTTGGAACCAAGTTCAATACGCAATTACTTACCACAACGTCTACCTCACTATCATCCACTGGTATTTCTTCAATGTCACCATATCGAAACACGACATTGCTGAAACCTAGCTTTCTTGCATTCAGTCTCGCTTTATCAATCATCTTCGAGGTGAAGTCAACACCAATTACTTTTCCTTTTTCTCCGGTGATTGAACGCGCCACAAATGCATCATTCCCGGCACCTGATCCTAAGTCTACAACAACATCACCTTCTTTTATAAGTGCGAATTCGGTAGGTAAGCCACAACCCAGCCCCAGGTCGGCATCGGCTACATACCCTTCCAGCTTGGAATAGTCTTCCGCCATAATTGCTGCATCAACAGTTGAGCATCCGCAACTGGCGCCACAACAGCTCGAAGCGTTATCATCCCTGCTCTGATCTGCAATTTGAGCATACTTTTCTTTTACAATCTCCTTAAGTTGTTCTGATGTTTCATGGGTGTTCATGGTATTATAGAGTTAAATTGTTAATCGTAATATTACGATGATTATGGTCAAAAAAATTTAGCAACACATGTTGCCTGCTAATTCTTTAAATAATGATGTTATATTTTTCTGTGCTTTGCTCCAGGCTTTTTCATCAATGCAATAACAGACCGATGGTCCTTCAATGTCGCCCTTAATGAGTCCAACATTTTTTAACTCCTTCAAGTGCTGCGATACGGTCGATTGAGATAGTGGCAGTTCGTTTACAATGTCGCCACAAACACATCCCTTGCGACTGGCTAAAAATTGAAGGATGGCGATTCTGGCAGGATGTCCCAATGCTTTGGCTAAGGCTGCCATATCAACCTGTGCTTTTGTAAATCCTTCCGTCTTGGTTAATCCCATAATGTATATAATCGTAATATTACGATTAAGGTTTCACTTTGATGAATTTTCTTTTCTGTTTCTTACTTATTGAAGTATCTTAAGACCAATAAACCCATACGCTGATCGATCTGGAGTGAGTAATATCTTTGTTATCCACCTCCTAGCATCAATCCTCCATTTGCTATTTATCTTTTAAAACTAATATCATCAATCTATCGGATCTAATGGACCGTGATGCGGTGAACGGCAGTAAGAAAAAGACTTTAGAAATTAAAGAGTTGGCAGGAAGTATGGATAATGTCGTTCGAAAAATTACGGACGCAATTGCTTGATTTCTTTACCTTCACCATTCAATCTCTTTCATTCCCTTTTTCTTTAAATAGGCGTTAGTCTTACTAAAATGCTTACAACCAAAAAAACCACTAAAAGCTGAAAATGGTGATGGATGTGGTGACATCAGAACAAAATGTTTGTTACGATCAATCACTTGTCCTTTCTTCTGCGCGTAGGCACCCCAAAGAATGAACACTACATTTTCTTTTTCTTCGGAAATGGTTTGAATAACGGCATCCGTAAACTGTTCCCAACCTTTATTCTGATGCGAGCCAGCAGTTGAAGAACGAACGGTTAAGGTCGCGTTGAGTAAGAGTACACCTTGCTTTGCCCAACGTTCAAGATCACCTGAAGTTGGAATCGGTTTACCAAGATCACTTTCAATTTCTTTAAAGATATTCACAAGTGAAGGCGGCAGACGAATTCCATCGCGCACAGCAAAACATAATCCGTTAGCTTGTCCTGCTCCGTGATATGGATCTTGTCCGATGATGACAACCTTAATCTGATCGAAGTCGCAGCAATCAAATGCGCGAAAGATTTCTTTGCCGGGAGGATAAATAGTTTGCGTTTGATATTCGCTTTTAACAAAACTGATTAGTTCAGTGAAACATGGTTTATCAAACTCTTTTTCTAACCGTGTTTTCCACGAAGGTGATATTTTAACATCCATAGTTTCAAAACTAAGTGCTAAAGTGATACCCGCAAAAATTAACCGCAAAAGCACTGCCTTGCGGATTTAAAAACACTGATTTACAGTGATTTGATAACTCTTCGATCGTGAAAGCTTGTCTATTGCAAAAAATTAATATTTTTGATGCGAATGGTAACTGAAATTACAAAAGGCATCAAAGTGAGTGTGGAGACCGAGTACCAACCGGCCTACTCCAGCCCGAGCCAATACCATTATGTTTTCACGTATCGTATCACCATCGAAAACCAGAGTGAATACACCATTCAATTGATGCGCAGACACTGGCATATTTTTGATGCGGGATTTAGTCAACGTGAAGTAGAAGGTGAAGGTGTTGTCGGACAACAACCTGTATTGGAACCCGGACAACTCCATCAATATGTATCAGGATGTAATTTAAAATCCGGAATTGGCAAAATGATGGGAACGTATCAGATCGAACGCGTGATGGATGGTTCAACGTTGCAAATCAACATTCCGGAGTTTACCATGATCGCCCCGATCCGGTTAAATTAAGTGACGGAGAAATTCTTTCAACTCAAATCATTTATTTCCTATTGGCTTGATGCCGTTGATGCACATTCCCTGCATTCACCTTTCCTCTATAATTTTTACACAAAGGTTGTTCTATCAAAAGAGATCAATCCGAAATTCAATTTGATAGAAGACATCCGGAATACATTACTAAAAGATGAACGCACCTTAACTGTTTCTGACTTTGGATCAGGTTCTCAGGTGTTAAAGGAATCTTCAAGAACAGTAAAAGACATAGCGCGAACGAGTTCAAGTCCAGAGAAGTATTCCAGGATTTATGCAAAGATTATCTCCTACTTTCAATGCAAGACTATTTTTGAACTTGGAACTTCCTTTGGCATTAATACGCTATATCTAGGTTCGTCCGAAGGTAGCAAGGTTACCACCTTTGAAGGTTCGCCTGAAATAGCAAGCGTTGCATGTCAATCTATTGACATGTTCAACGCCAGAAACATCCGAATTATTGGAGGTAATCTTGATTCCACCTTGCTCGCTGAAGTTCAATCCGGCAGCACTATTGATCTGGTGTTTATGGATGCCAATCATCGCTATGAACCAACCCTGAAATACTTCAATATTCTGATTCAAAAAATGAATGAGCGAGGTATCATAATCGTTGACGACATCCATTATTCTGCTGAAATGAATCGCGCCTGGAATGAGCTGAAGCAACACGTTCGGGTACAC
This sequence comes from Chryseolinea sp., assembly GCA_031412655.1. GTDB lineage: Bacteria > Bacteroidota > Bacteroidia > Cytophagales > Cyclobacteriaceae > Chryseolinea. Next base: position 15,085 of record JANODK010000052.1, on the reverse strand, counting down.
GCAAGTGCTGACTTGTATCGCTGCGGAATATTGTTCTTTGATCCATCACTCAACAATCAGCACGTTGTATTGCAGTGTTAAGCATTGAATAGAATATCAATTAACCTTACTTTTGTACATTATTCTTATTACTATGAGCGAAAGCGAACCAACCCTGCCCTTTACACCAGAGCCTAAGAAATCATCAAACAAGACCGCCATCATCATCGCCATTATGGCCATTGTGATTGTGGTTCAAGCGATCAAAATATACCTGGACTCACAGGAGAAACAGGAAATCAAAATTGCAATGACCTCCACGGAGCAAGAACTTGCCACCACCATGCAACGCATGACAGAGATTAAAGCTGAGCTTGACCAAAAGATTGAAGAAGTCAAAAAGCTGGGTGGTGATTTTTCGGATCTCCAACAGGCAAAAGCTGAAATCGAAAAAGAACTGAAGCGCTCAAAATTTGCTACCGGCAAACAGATAAAGGCCTTGAAAGACAAAGTAGAAGGCTATGAAGTTTTGCTAAAGAATAAGGATGAAGAGATTGATAAGTTAAAATCGGTTAACAAAGAACTTCTCACTGAAAACAAAACTCTTAAAACCCAGAAGAATGTATTGGGAGATTCCATCAATCGCCTGAGTCAAACCAAGGACGAGCTTGCGACAAAAGTCGCCATTGCCTCTCAGCTTAAAGTTGAGAATGTAAAGATTGTAGCCTTGAACGATCGTGGAAAAGAACGTGAATCACCTTTTAAAAATCGCCAGGTAGGCAAGCTCAGGATTGATTTCAATATTGCCGAAAACAAGGTTGCTCCTGTTGAAGGAAAGAAAATTATGATTCGGATGATCGATGAAAACGGCCAGGTAATTTTTGATGTTGCCCGAGGGTCCGGAACATTTATCTTCGATGGCAAAGAAGAATTCTACACAGCCTCTCAAGAAATATTATTCGACAACACCAAACAGAAATTATCCTACCTATACGAAAAAGGTTCTGACTATACTTCAGGAACGTACACCGTTGAAGTGTACACGGATGATTATAAAATGGGAAGTGGGCAGTTTGTTGTGAAATAGTTTCGAGTTTCGAGTCTAGAGTTTCGAGTTATTGCGAACTCGAAACTTTAAACTCGGAACTTGCAATCTAGTCCTTCACCTTGTTAAGACCCAGAAGATTCAACATCCAATTCGCCAATGGCTTTTCAGGATTTCTATTTTTAAGGCTAAGGAAGATTCCTAACTTTTCAATGATTGGAATTTTATGGGTCTCCACAAATTCAATTAACGTTCCATCCGGATCTTCAACGTAGGTGAAGTGACCCGCTGCCTTACCCATGTCAAACGACTGACTGCTGTCAACGGTAAACTCAAATCCTTTTGATTTGCAATTCTCGCGAAGATCTTTCATTCCATTTATATCAAAGCAAAGGTGAATGAATCCAAGATCGCCCCACAGTCTGTCTTTGAAAATCATGCGGGGTGTTCTGCCTTTCACTTCAACCAACTCCAGTTCAGTATCGCCCAATAGTTTTGAGAATGCTCCGACTCTTGGTTTTTCATGTCGCAGTAAAACTCTTCGTACTTCACTCTCACCTCCTGGTACTCCTTTCAAATCCTGAAATACAGACTTTACATCATACACTATTTTTGTATAGCCTAAGATGCCTTGATACAAGGCAAGCGCTTTGTCAATATCGGATACACCAATAATGCTTCCTCCAATACCGCCCATGGTCTTCTTTTCTTGCTTGAACCAACTGAGTCCCTCCACTACTTCAAATAAATTTCCATAAGGATCATGTACAAAGAAGTGCAATCGTCCATCGGGCATTTTTTCGGGAGCACTTAACAACTTCGCTCCTTTTGCTTTTAACTCGTTGTATGATTCCGTTACATTTCTGGATTTCATCTTCACTGCGAAAATTCCAGTATCACCCAATTGCGGGATAAACGAAGCTGGGTTGGGTTTGCGAGAAGTGTATTGCCAAATCTCAAAACCTCCACCACCCTGCATGTTCATGGCGAGAATAGCGAATCGCTGCTCGGCATTGCCAGCCGTATATCGCGTCATTAACGAAGCCGTTGCAGCATCTTTAAAAATGGGTACGTCCATACCGAAATGTTTCCGATACCATGTCCAGGCTTCTTCTGCATTGTTAACTCCAATTCCAATTTGCTGAATTCCGCTAATGATAAATCCCATATGTGAACGCGATAGTTTATGTGTTACAATGCATCATTCGCAACGACACTGTCTTTGAATGACTTTAAAGGTAAAATTTTCCGCAACCTAATAATAAAATTGTAATCCTCCATATGGACCATAATTCATCAAAATAATGTTGATGGAAACGATGCACGCACTAATTTCATTGGAGAGCTAAATCAAATAATGATCCCAGCCAGGCACTAAACTTTGATGGCCGTAACTTCTATCTCAACCAAATAATCATCATCAATCAAGGCACTTACTTCAATCATCGATGTTACCGGTTTAATATCTTTGAAAAACTCGCCATGTGCTTTACCTACCTGTTCCCAGTATGAAATATCAGTAACAAACATGCGGGTGCGCACTACATCGTTTAAAGTAAAGCCAGCCTGATGAAGAACTTTTTCGATCTTTTGAATGATGAACTTGGTTTGAGCATAAAAATCACCCTTGCCCACAACACCATTATCATCCGTGGCCACCGTTCCGGACATCTCCAATTGATTACCGATTTGAACTGCGCGGCTATATCCCACAATATCTTCCCACTTGGCTCCGGATGAAAAATTCTTTCGTTGCATAATCTTCTGTTATTTTACATTTCGATATGACCCACATAAACCGGCAGTCACTTGACAAACTTAACCAACGAAGAGTTAATTCGATACAATCGCCACCTGATCTTACAAGATTTTGGAGGGGATGGTCAGCGTAAGCTTAAAAATGCCAGCGTGCTGGTGGTTGGTGCCGGAGGTTTAGGTTCGCCTACCCTTCTCTACCTTACTGCGGCCGGGGTAGGCACTATCGGTATTATTGATTTTGACACAGTAGATGTTTCCAATCTTCAGCGACAAGTTATTTTCACAACCGAGGATGTCGGAAAGAATAAAGCAGAAGCTGCATCACTTCATTTATCAAAACGAAATCCACATGTACTTCTGAAAACCTATTCCGAAAAACTCACTTCCTTTAATGCTCTTAATATCATTCGGGATTATGATGTAGTTGTTGATGGAACCGATAATTTTCCGACACGATACTTAATCAACGATGCATGTGTATTATTGAATAAGCCTTTTGTCTACGGTTCAATCTTAACCTATGAAGGACAAGTTTCTGTTTTTAATTATCCAACAAAAGATGGAAACTTCAGTACTAACTATCGTGATCTGTTCCCCACACCTCCCGAGCCATCAAGTGTGCAGAATTGTGAACAAGCTGGAGTATTGGGAGTACTGCCGGGCATGATCGGAAGCATGCAGGCCAACGAGGTAATTAAAATCCTAACCGGGATTGGAGAAGTACTGGCCAACAAGCTTTTGCTATTTGATAGCCTTACGATGCAACAAACCATTGTTACCTTTCGAAGTCAGCAAACTCGTGAACGCATAAAATACCTGATCGATTATGACGAATTTTGTGGTGTAAGTCACCAGAAAAGTAAATCTTTGAATTCAAATCAAACCGCTATGAAAGAAGTTACCGTACAAGAATTAAAGAAACTAAAAGAAACTGGCGCAGACTTTCAACTTATTGATGTGCGAGAGCCGCATGAGTTTGATATTTGCAACCTTGATGGCGAACTCATACCGCAAGCTGAAATACCTTCGAATGTTGATAAGGTTAGCAAAACCAAACAAGTAGTGATTCATTGTCGCAGTGGAGCACGCAGTGGCAACATGGTGCAGTGGCTGGAAAAAAATCACGGGTTCGAAAACCTATACAATCTAAAGGGTGGAATTTTAGCATGGGCAAAAGAAATTGATCCTACGATGCCTACCTATTAAGAAGAATTTAGAATGTAGAATTTAGGAGTTAGAATTTGGAGGTTTTGAAAAAAAATGTCCACAGACTACAGACCACTGTCGACAGTCGACTGTAGTCTGTGGACATAAAATCTATTCAAATCTCAGCGATTCAATTGGATCAAGTTTAGAGGCTTTATGTGCAGGGTAATAACCTGAAATCAATCCAACAAAAATACAGACCAGCATTCCCATAAACATCCACACCCATGGCACAATGAACTTTTCAATACCAATCAGGCTGGCTATTCCGTTACCTACCAGAATTCCCAGGATAACACCAACCACCCCTCCAATTAAACAGACCACAATAGCTTCAATAACAAATTGCTGACGTATGCGCAGTGGAGTTGCTCCGAGTGCTTTGCGAACACCTACTTCCCGTGTACGTTCTGTCACAGAAACAAGCATGATGTTCATCAAGGCAATTGAAGCACCAAGTAGCGTGATGAACCCCACGCCAAAACCACCAACCCGAAGGTAGCCTGTAATCTCGGCCGTGCTCTCCGCTAAGGTCTCACTTTTGGCGATTTCAAATGAATTTTCTTCACCAACACGATCTTGTCTGATCGAACGCATCAAGCCTGTTGCCTCTCCCATAGCATAATCAAACTGTTCGAAGTTTGTTACGCCAATAGACATTTCATAATCTAGCTGACGACCACCTGCTAGTTGATTTCCCTTTTTGATCGGCACAAAGACAGTGTTGTCAAAATTTTGGTTAGCTAGTTGCCCCTTTTCGTTTAATGTTCCAATCACTTTAAACTGTGTTCCTAAAATATTGACCTTTGTATTGATTGGATTCTCGTTTTCACCATATAGTGCCTTTACAACTTCTGAACCTAAAATCACAACATGCGAAGAGTTTTCAAGCTCCATCATTGAGAAATTCCTGCCCTCCTTAAAATCAAGACCCTTGATAGCCATGTAATCTGCATTAATACCTTCAACACCAACATTAGGATTGGTTTTCTTTGAAAGCCGTTTTATCTCCGCTGCCCAAGAAACATTGGCGTGAAGGCTAATAGTAGTGGGTACATTGAGCTGTTTAATAAACGACAATGCCTCGTTGAGCTTAAGAGGCGGGTACGATTTTTCTACTTTACCCTCATTATTGCCTCTTCGGTTATTATAGGATTGAATGTCAAAAGTATTTACACCTAATGAGGCAAAACTTTCTGCAACTGTACTTTCAATACCATCAATTGCGGTAAAGATTCCAACGAGGGAAGTAATCCCGATTGCCACAATTAAGGCGGTAAGTACAGAACGAAGCATATTAGCCTGAACTGAACGAAGACCTTCTTTTATATTTTCAATCAAATTCATGTGTTAATAATTTTCAGTTAGAGGACACATGGAATACGCCAGGCTAATGATCATCCTTTCGGGTGAACGTAGCGCATGGCTATTTCATGGGAACCGTTATTGCTTAGTAAGCATCTATACGTTGTTAAAATAGGCTAATTGTTACAGCCGTAAGCGAAATTATTAAGGATCAACTCATTTTTCATCACTTCCGTTAAAATAATGGTTTGGGCAATGTAAATTTGATTCACTAAAAGGGGTTGATATGAAGCGCAGTCTGGTTTTGATGGTTCTTTTATTGGTTGGCAAAATCCTTTGGGCCAATTCCATTTTCATTCCCATGGATGAAAAGCAAACCAATCATTTAAAAGCGTACGGAATTGCGTATTGGATTTTAAAAAGCGACACAGAAGTTGATTGGCTTTTGAATTACCGTGGGGGAAGTTTCATGTGCGACTATCATCCTGCCATCCAAAATGAATTAGTTGTACGAGGTGTAAGTTTCGAAGTCATCTCGGATGCACAAACAAATCAAATCATCACAGAGATTGCAAGTCCAGCGCTGAATTATGACATCATGAAGCTGGAAAAGTATCCGCGTATTGCAGTATACTCTCCCAAAACTAAGCAACCGTGGGATGATGCCGTAACTCTTGTATTAACGTATGCCGAAATTCCTTATGATGTTATTTTTGATGACGAAGTTTTAGAAGGAAAGTTGGCGAAATACGATTGGATACATCTCCACCATGAAGATTTCACAGGACAGTATGGAAAATTCTACGGGCAATTTAGCAATAGTCCGTGGTATATCGAAGCACAGAAAGAAGCAGAAGATACTGCAAGAAAATTTGGCTTTCATAAAGTATCGATGCTCAAACTGGCGGTTGTTAAAAAAATAAAAGAGTTTGTAGCGGGTGGTGGTTTTCTTTTTGCGATGTGCTCGGCCACAGATACCTATGACATTGCTTTATCCGCTGAAGGCATTGACATTTGCGAACGCATGTATGATGGTGATCCTGCTGATCCACAAGCACAGGAAAAAATAAACTATCAAAATACATTAGCCTTTACTGACTTTAAGCTTGAGCGCAACCCACTACAATACGAATTTTCCGACATCGACAACCAGCCTAATGAACGCGGCTTGCGCCAGGACAATGACTATTTTTCGCTCTTTGAATTTTCTGCAAAGTGGGATCCTATCCCTTCGATGTTAACTCAAAACCACACGCGTGTCATTCAAGGGTTTTTTGGACAAACCACTGGCTTCAAGAAAAATCTCATCAAACCCGATGTGGTAATTATGGGCGAGAACAAAGAAATTAAAGAAGCGAAATATATACACGGAATCATGGGCAAAGGCTTCTGGACATTTTATGGTGGCCATGATCCGGAAGATTACCAACATCAGGTAGGCGAAGAACCTACCGATCTTAACCAGCATCCAAATTCGGCTGGTTATCGACTCATTTTAAACAACATACTCTTCCCTGCCGCGAAGAAAAAGAAGCAGAAAACATAGTCTTAAAAGCGTGTCATTTCCTATTTTTGAAGCCGATGTAATCTATATCCACATATTGTAGTGGCATTCTTTAATTTTTTTTATTTCTTTCGCCTTGAAATTCAGTTTGCATTTAATCATGCTATACCTTTTTTATACATTTTGTGCTTTAGCTGCGTTTGCGACCATGGAGTTCGTTGCGTGGGGTATGCACAAATACATTATGCACGGCCTGTTGTGGCACATGCATGAAGATCACCACCGTCCTCATGACAAGAAGGTTGAAAAAAATGATTTCTTTGCTTTAGTCTTTGCGATACCAGCCTGGCTATTCATCATGTTTGGAATAATACATGGAAACGACTACAAACTCTTTATCGGAATCGGCATTACCTTCTATGGTTTGTGTTATGTATTAGTTCACGATGGATTAATTCACCAGCGCTTAAAGATCTTCAGACAAACTGAAAATCCGTGGCTGATTGCTTTAAGAAAAGGACATAAGGTTCATCACAAGCAATTGGATAAATCAAATACGGAATGCTTCGGAATGTTGGTTGTGCCTCTGAAATATTATCGCGAAGCCAAGGCCTATACTCAAAATAGAAAGAAGCAAAAGTCATAGTTCGTTTCGAAACTATGCACCAATCATTGAAACATCTTTGCCATAATCTTGGCTGAATTTAAACACATCGGTATGCCTGCACCTGGATGGACGCTACCGCCAACAAAATACAATCCTTTTATCTTGCTGCTGTTCGAGTGTCTTAAGAAAGCGGCAAATTTGCTATTCGAACTGTTTCCAAAAACAGCTCCAAAAGCACTGGCATAATTTTCTTTGATCATCGTTGGTGTCAACACAAACTCATGCGCAATATCAGGAGTGATATCAAGCATTCTTTTGATTTTAGCCAATACATTTGTTTTCGTTTTTGCTACCAGATTATCCCATGATTGCCCTTGGTCGTTAGGCGCAATGACCAATACAAACCAATTTTCACATCCTTGAGGTGCATCGTCCTTTACATGTTTAGCAGTAACACTAATGTAGACAGATGGATCGTCACAAATAGTGCCTTTATCAAAAATAGCATCGTATTCAGCATGCTCATTTTTAGCAAATAACATGTTGTGCACACCTATTTGCTTATGCTCTCCCCTCACGCTCCAGTAAAATCCGATTATCGAACTTGATTTTGGTTGATTTAAAATGCGTTGTGGTTTTTTCTCATTTGGCAAGAGCTTATTATATGCATGATAAACGTCCATGTTATTTACAATCCGATCATACGCCAAGACTTTATTTCCACCAATGCGAATCCCCGTTGCTCTTCGATCTTTTACGATAATCTCATCCACTCGCGTATTATAGTGGAATGTTACCCCCATCTCTTCTGCCAATTTCACAAGGGCCTCAACAAGAGAATACATACCACGATCTGGAATATAAGTCCCGTGATCAAAAACTAAATGCTGAATCATATTAAGCGTTGCCGGAGCCACCATTGGATTTGATCCAACATAAAATGCATAGTGGTTAAACAACTGAATCAGGTTTGGATCTTTGAAGAATCGCTTATTCGCATCATTCATCGATTCAAATGCTCCGATCTTATGAAAGTTAATCAAACCCTTCGCCACGCGCGAGGTGAAATAATTACTCAGAACATGAAGAGAATTTTCGATAAATACTTCCTTGGTAATTTCATACTTCGCAGAAATATCTTTCAGATATTTTCTAATACTTTCTTCAGAATCTTTGGTCTTTTTCGCGATCTCTCTCGCTAAAAGATCAGCATTACCATAGGCGTTAATCTGCGTACCATCTTCGAAAATATAATTGAACGAAGTAGGTAATCGGGTGTAACTAAAATAATCGCGTGGATTTTTACCAGACAAGATGAACAGTTCATCAATTAAATGAGGCATTGTAAAAACGGATGGTCCCATATCAAAACGAAAACCATCTACTAGCATCTCACGAAGTTTTCCTCCCGGATAATCGTTTGATTCAAAAATATCTACTTTCAATCCCATCGCTGCAATGCGAATGGCAGAGGATATACCGGCTATTCCCGAACCAATAACTGCACAGGTTTTCATCTGGTTAAATCTCCTGGTATTAGTGTTGAAATTCGGTTATTCAATGCATGATGCCTCATGAATAACGGGGGTAATACAAAACTTCTTCCTCTCAAACTTGGTGGCATTTGTATCCTGGATGTACTATTCAAATAAAATCGATCTCAAGCAAAAAGGCTTCAAAACGGCTTCAAAAGTAACTTTTTTTTCCCAAAATGCAGTGCCTTAAATAACCTGCTTTTAGTATACTTTGCATACAAAATTGAGTGCGCTAAAGCGCTTAAAAGATGGCTAATGATATAACCGTGAATGCATCAACCACACCGCTAAGCCAACAGAAATGGACATTCTAAAATCGGACATGCTTGCCCAGGAACTTTGCCGATATATCAAAAGCAATATTGTAGACAATAGTATTCAAGTTCTGCCTGACACACCTTTTGGTAAGCTTGGAATTGATTCACTGTCCATTATTGAATTGGTTTTATTTCTGGAGAGAAAATTCAAGATCATACTTCCCGAACAGGAACTTATACCCGAAAATTTTATTTCAGCCAATACGCTGGCTGATTGTGCGATGCGATATGTTAAAAAGCAATGAAAGCTAAAGCGGACCTCAGTCACATTCTGCTAACACCAGCGGATTGCTTTATGTTAGCCTTGGAGAAGCAGCATATCAAACGGATAGATGCATCGAACAATACGTGTCGATATTTGCTGGAACTTGAAGGACAACTTGATGTATCACAGTTCCGGTTAAACATCCACTCCAATCGAAGTCTGTTGCGACTCGCCTACATTACAGCTGAAAAGAAACATCCTCTCGCCATTCCAACGTGGAAAGCGAACGAACCTGCAAGCGAAATTCCAATCGCTGTCTTTCAAACAGACAACCTCATACCGGAAGAAATCATCAATCGAAAAATTTCAGGTGATGTTCCTCCTCTTATGTCGTTTGATATTTTGCTTCGCTCGAATGGAGATTCAACACTAATTTTCTCATGGCATCATTTATTGATGGATGGTTATGGTGCCATTTTACTTATGAAGCAGCTTGCAAATGGCTTCTCTGAAAAAGAATTGCAACTTCATGACGATTCGAAACCAGAGAAGTTAAAATGGAACGAGCTTATTAACGCAACCCGAGCAAAATTTTTCATTGACCGCATTTCGCGAAAGCCATTATCCGGTATTTCTCTTTCAAAAAAGAAGAATATCAACACGAATCAAAAGGTAAGGATCATCCGCTTTACTGAGGAAGAGACAATGCAATTAGACAAGGTGGGCCCTTCTCTTGGAGCACAGTTTGGAAGAAGTGCATTATATCTTGCTTGCGCGGCCCGAAGTGTGAGAACTCTATTGGATGAAAAGAAAATTCCCGTTCATGATTTTTGGATACCTGTGCCGCGCGATCAACGAAAGAAAGGTGCACTCGGTCCGCTGCTAGGAAACCATCTATCGTTTATTTTTTATCGTCTAAAAGCAGCCTACCTCACTTCGCTAAAACAAACAGTGAAGAGCATCAACCAACAAATGGTAGATCAATTAAAAAGCAACATGTCGCGCGACTACGATATACTGATGCGCTTTCTTAGAAGAACTCCTTCCCCACTGTATTACTTTTGGATTAAGGGGCCAAAAGGTGGATCACTTGCCAGTTTTTTATTTACAGTCGCTGCTGATCATCCAACCGGTTTTTTAGAATTCAACAATCATAAAATAAAGGACGCCTGGAATTTTCCATCCAACATTTATCCTCCAGGACTTACCTTTGCTTTCATGAAATTTCAGAATCGCCTTCACCTAATGGTGATGTATTTTGAAGAAGTGCTTTCAGAAGAGGAGATGAATAAGATTGAGAAACAAATACGACACGAATTAATTTTTGGAAAAGAATTTGATTCATGATTCCTGACGCAACAGACATACTCATTGTTGGCAGTGGCATCAGCGGATTCGCTGCTGCAATTTCAGCTGCAAAAGAAACTAAAAATGTAGTGTTGATTGAAAAGAGTAGTTCCATTGGTGGAGACTCAACGCAAACTAATGTAGGTACTATTTGTGGTTCGTATTTTCGTTCTTTCTCAGGAAAAGAGAAATTCGTTGGCTACTCTTTTTGCCATGATTTCCTTAAGGAACTCCAATCAAGTTATCCAACTTCCAAACCAACTCTCTATCACGAAGGTTTATACATTATTCCTTATGAATGGACTGTACTTCAGGAATTAATGAAAGCAAGGTTAAAAGACCACCACATAACGGTCTTAACAGATACTGAATTAATAAGCATTCATGAAGAACAAAATAAAATACAGAGCGTAACTGTACGACACACAACACAAACAACTGACATTAGTGCAAAATCCATTATCGATTGTAGCGGAAGCGGAATTGTTTCAACGCTCGGAAATCTAAGTCTGATTCAGGATAAAAGTTATCAGGCTGCTTCTCAAATCTTTCGTGTTAAGAATATTGATATTGATACTGAATTCACATTGAACATGAGTATCAAGCGAATGATGGTGCAGGTGATCAAGGAGAAAAATTGGCCCGAGAGTTATCTTTCATTGAGCGTTGTTCCAGGATCATTACACAATCATGTTGCTGATCTTAAACTCACAGTACCTGAAACCATAACCGATTCAGTTGAAGAAAATAAAGTCATACAAATGAAAGCCCATCAACGTATTCAGGAAATCTTTCCTATACTCAAGCAGCATATTCTGAGTTTTAAAAATACTTCCCTTGAATACATATTTCCTTCTCTTGGAGTTCGTGTACAACAGCGATCAAAAGGGAAATATATCTTAACAGAAGATGACGTTTTGTCTTGCAGAAAATCAGAACAAGGTATTGCTATTGGGATGTGGCCAATTGAAGAATGGACCAACGATGGTAAATTGCATTTAGATTATTTTGAAATTGATAATAGTTATGATATCCCCGCTGATTGTTTAATCTCTGGTGAAGTATCAAACTTATATTTTGCAGGGAAAAATATTTCGGCAACATCACGCGCCATCGCTAGTGCTCGTGTTATGGGCACAGGATTGCAAACGGGCTTTGCAGCTGGTAAATTAGCGTGTAGCGAGAACGAAGTTCAACGTAAGGATATAGTAAACAGATTGCACAGTGAGCTCCACAATTTCTAACGTAAACGTATATCACACTTTAGTTGCGGCCTCAACAACATGGCCTGATAATATTGCCGTAGTTGATGAGTATGGAGCAATTACATTTACCGAACTCTATCAGCAAACGGAGCAATTAAAAACCAAACTAATTAGTCTGGGCATAAAATCCGGACAAGGCATTGGCTTGCTGATCAAAAACAATCGCTACTTTTTAATTGGGTTATATGCTGGAATAGGATGTGGTGCAGTGGTAATGCCGATTTCTCATCAACAGAAACCAGACGAAATTAATAAAGCTGCGCGAGAAGCTAAATTACATTACCTCCTCTCCGATCGAGCAGATCTCTATACAGGCAAAAAAGAATCACATGAAATTGATCTCATCGATCAATCGCTTTTTCTGGGCTACACCAATAGGAATCCAGAAGAAAGAACAATTGATTTTATAGAAGATCAGCCTGCCGTTATGAGATTTACTTCGGGAACAACCGGTGACGCGAAGTGTATTGTACTATCTCATCAATCTGTACTTGAAAGAATAGAAGCTGCCAATGATGGATTAAGACTAAATCACACTGATCGCGTTGTTTGGGTATTGCCAATGGCCTATCACTTTATTGTTTCCATCATGCTTTACGTCCGTTATGGCGTTGGCATTATTATTAGTAACGACTTTCTTGCCGAAAGCATTCTTGAAAATATTCGTCAGCATAATGGAACACTGCTGTATGCATCGCCTATGCACATTCGGTTATTAGCTTCGTACGCAAAAGAAACCTCCATCCCATCGCTTAAGCGAATCTTCTCCACCACAACCAGCATTAGCCCTGCTATTTGTGAGGCCTTCAAATCAAAATATAAGTTGCCAGTAATGCAGGCATTCGGAATCATCGAAGTTGGTTTACCCATCATCAACATCGATCGTTCAGAAGATCATCCGGAGGCGGTTGGATATAGCTTGCCTGCCTACACCGTTGCAATTCTAGATGAGTCCTTAAACCCATTACCCTCAAACGAGACTGGATTATTAGCCATTAAAGGTCCGGGTATGTTCGATGGTTACTTAAGTCCTGTAACGCTTCGAGATGATGTTCTAAAAAATGGATGGTTCATTACCGGAGACTATGCAGCACGTTCAACAGATGGCCTTATTGAGATAAAAGGAAGAAAGAAAGTTGTCATTAATGTTTCAGGGAATAAGGTATTCCCAACAGAGGTAGAGGAGATTCTAAACACCTTCCCAGGCATCGCCCTATCGAAAGTCTATGGACAAGCTCATATGCTCTTGGGTGAAGTAGTTGTCGCTGATTTAATCCTTGAAAATCCACACTCCTTTCAGGAAGAAGAATTACTAAACCATTGCCACAAAATGCTTTCAAGCTTCAAGGTGCCTCACCGAATTAACATCGTAGATCACATCGAAATGACTGACAGCGGGAAGATAAAACGATAAGAACCCAAGAAGTTGACAAAGGATGTAACCAGATTTGTAGAATCTAAAACTTTGAACCTTGAACTTTAAACTCTGAACTCTTTACTCCCACTTCAACTCAGAATCTACGCCATTCGAAACACCATTGGTTTTCACCTCTGCCGTCTCTTCTTCGCGCTCATGCATATGATCGAATTGAGCAAAGTCAACCTCAGGCATAAGTTCGGTTTTTACGTGATTTACCGTGGAGTTTAGTGCTTCCATGAACTTATTAAAATCCTCTTTGTAAAGGAAAATCTTATGTTTTTCATAAGTAAACCCATCCTCTTTAAAACGTTTTTTGCTTTCGGTGATAGTGAGGTAATAATCATTTGAACGGGTTGCTTTCACATCAAAAAAATACGTCCTCTTGCCAGCCTTTACTTTCGTTGAGTAGATTTCGTCTCTACCATTTCCTTTGTTTTCTTCCACAATCCTTCAATTTTTAGGTTTACACTATCGTTTGGTTCAGACTAAGGTAGTATTTTGAGAAATTAATGCAAACTAACCCACCATTATTTTGAATGAAGAATGGGTGTTTAACCATTTATTCGGTTAATCTGGACCTTCCTTAGGTATATTCGGAACCCGAAACTAAGTGGTCAAGTCTTTATTCAGTTAACAATTCATGATTAACATATCATTTGTATCACTCTTACTTCCGAACTTTAGCACATGGATTTGAACGCATTGAATCAAACCGGCAACCTGGAGTTAATTGCCCGTCAGTTAGTGGAAGGATTCGTTACCGGATTGCATAAGTCACCCTATCATGGATTCTCTGTAGAGTTTGCTGAGCATCGTTTATACAATGAAGGAGAAAGCACACGCCATATCGACTGGAAAGTATATGCCCGAACTGACCGGCTTTTTACGAAACGATATGAAGAGGAAACCAATTTACGATGCCTTATTGCATTGGACATTTCAGCCTCAATGTACTATCCCGAAAAGAGTAAGGCTAAGATCAGATTTAGCAAATACGCTGCTGCCTCGCTCAGTTATTTATTGCAGCGCCAACGCGATGCGGTTGGGCTTTGTCTTTTTTCTGACTCCATCAAGAGCATAACCCCCATCAAATCAACACCCGCTCATCTGGATAAAATTTATAAGGTATTGCATGAAGTAGAGAAACAAACGCCAGCTCAAACGCAAACCAATGTGGCGAATGTATTGCACGAGATGGCCGAAAAAATATCCAGACGATCTTTGGTCATCATCTTTAGTGATATGTTCGATTCAGCAGAAAGCAGTGATGAACTCTTTAAAGCATTACAACATCTGAAGCACAATCGACATGAAGTAATTGTATTTCATGTGATGGATAAAGAGACCGAATTGGATTTCAATTTTGAAGACCGGCCAATGGAATTTATCGATCTGGAGAGTGGTGAAAAAATTAAGTTAAACCCTGCAGACATCAAGTCTCAGTACCACGCTGATTCGGAAGCATTCTTAAAAGAACTTAAGATGCGTTGCAATCAGTATAAGATCGATTTTATAGAAGTAGACGTCAAAGCAGACTTTCATGTCATTCTTCAGACGTATTTGATTAAGCGTGGGAAGATGAGATAGAGAAA
>JANODK010000051.1:0-13325 GCA_031412655.1 Chryseolinea sp. | reverse complement strand
TGATTATTAACGGCGATTTTATTGACATCTGGAATTTCAACAAGCGTTATTTCCCCGCCGCACACATGGCTGTTATTCGCGAGATAATGAACATGCTTACCAATGGCACAAGGGTTGTTTATATAACAGGCAACCACGATGAAATGCTTCGAAAGTTCTCGGGCTTTCGACTGGGTTCATTTCATATCAACAACAAAGTGGTTATGAAATTGAATGGCAAGCGCGCCTGGATTTTTCATGGCGATGTATTTGACGTTACCATGCAATACTCAAAATGGCTTGCCAAGCTTGGTGCGGTGGGTTACGATACCTTGATAGTGATCAACACTTTTGTGAACTGGTGTCTTACTAGATTGGGCAGAGAGAAGATTTCGCTTTCTAAGCGCGTAAAGGATAGTGTAAAATCAGCCGTGAGTTTTATCAACGACTTCGAAAAGACCGCTGCTGATATCGCTATTGAGAATGGATACGACTATGTAATCTGCGGGCACATCCATCATCCGGAAATCAAAAAGATAGAAACTGAAAAAGGTAGCGTAATTTATTTAAATTCGGGCGACTGGGTTGAAAACCTCACCGCACTGGAGTTTGATGGAAAGGACTGGAAGATATTTCGCTATGCCGATGACAAGCAGGCACAAGCAGTTAAATTACCCAAGCGCCTCCGTTATAAACTCGATAACGATGAGATTTTTAAAGACCTGGTCAACGAATTCTTAACGGTTAAAAAGTGAAAATACTTTACGCTATTCAAGGAACAGGTAACGGACATCTTACTCGCGCAGAAGATGTTATACCCATATTAAAAGAGTATGGGGCACTTGATCTTTTTGTGAGTGGAGCACAAGCCGATGTAAAGCTTTCCTATCCGGTAAAGTATAAATCGAAAGGACTTAGTTTTTTCTTTGGAAAGAGTGGCGGTATTGATTTTCTAAAAACGTTTAAGCAAAACAGTTCGAAGGAAGTATACAAGGAGATGAAACGATTTCCTGTTGATAAATACGATTTAGTAATTAATGATTTCGAACCCATCACTGCGTGGGCGTGCCGCAAGAGAGAAATACCGTGTGTGGGATTGAGTCATCAGTCCGCTTTGCTATCTGATAAAGTTCCTAGCCCCAAAAAGATTGATCCTGTTGGGGAGTGGGTGTTACATCATTACGCACCCGTTGATCAGTATGTATCGTTTCATTTTGAGAAATACGATAAAAACATTTTTACGCCCGTAATACGATCTGCTGTACGTGAAGCGAAAGTGGAAACGAGGGATCATTACACGGTTTATCTTCCATCGTATGACGATCAGAAATTAGTGCCGTTGCTTTCGAAGATCAGCAATATACGATGGCATATCTTTTCGAAGCATGCCCGCAAAGCGTACCACGTAGGAAAGCTTTCGGTGTATCCTGTCAACAAGGACGAGTTTGCAGAGAGTATGACATCGTGTAAAGGTGTGTTATGCGGTGCTGGATTTGAAACACCAGCTGAAGCACTCTACCTCGGCAAAAAGTTGATGGTAATACCTATGAAATCGCAACTTGAGCAACACTATAACGCGGCCGCGTTAAAACAAATGGGCGTGCCTGTTTTGAAAAAGATGAAAAAGAAAAATATTGAAAAGATTATAGAGTGGATTGAATCACCTTCCATCGTTTCCGTTAACTATCAAAATGTTACCGCAGAAGCGGTGGCTCGCGCGATTAAGCTTGGTAAGAAATAAGATTCTGGATAGGCTGAATTTCTGAGAACTACTTGTCAAGTTTACCTTTAACAAGGCTGCACGCTTCAGGCCTCAAGCTTCACGCAGATTGTACCCAAAAAATAGCATGCCGCTTGTAGCTGGAAGCCCTCGGCTATTCAAAATTTAACCTGGATTATGCAATAGCCCCGACATTTATGTCGGGGGAGATAAATTGAAAAAATATTTGGCTTTAGCCAAAATTATATTGGGCTAAAGCCCTTTTAGTTTGTTTTCATTTCTTCCTTCCCCGACATAAATGTCGGGGCTATTTTTTCTAATGCATAATCTGGGTTTAAATAGACTAAAACAGATAATTGGAAATTTGATAAAGTAGCATTAGGCAATCAATGTCGTTTAGTGAAGCCTTACTTTATGACTTCAGCTCAATCCTCTCCGGAAGAAAGGAAGTTGACGGAGCTTAACTTAACAACATTGATTAGGCAATACTTAAATATAAAATGTCAAATTCTAATTGTTTTAACGACCCGCTAATTCTTGCTATATTACATAGTAATTAAATTTACTGTGTATGATTTTTACATGGTTACTCTTCAGTTTAATTTTTATCCAGGATGAAACTCCCTTCAAAGCCAAGGGGGAGTTCGAGGTAAAACTGAATTATACATTTAAAAAACGACCGATGCCGGAAGCAAACACGTTCCGGTTTGATTCTCCCACAAGCGATCATGAGAAGGAAAACGCATCGAACATGCTTCCTTATCTAATACTCGATGTTAAAATTCTTTCGGCCTCTCCAACAGAAGCGCGCGTAAAGGTTATCGATAATATGAATAAAAAGATTTTCTCAAAAAAGATACATGATGATTTTATGTTTTCTATTGACATGGGTTTTACCGATGATGTGAAGGACTATGTAACAGCTCATGAATACATTGTCTATTTGCTGGATGAAAAGAATCTTAAACAAAGTAAGATCGTGATTTTTGTGAAAGAAGATGGAGCCTTCCTGGTCAATGATGAGGTGAGGGGAAAGTTGTAAGTAATTTATCACGTAAGGAGTGGTGGAAATCCATTGCACTCGTTTCCAAAAAAAATTAAAGTCATTTTTAGTTTTAGAACACTGAAAGGTATGACATGCAGTATATAGATTTTGTGCATTGATTTTAGTGAACTTCTTTTTTATTCAGGAAAGGTTTAACCATATTTAGTATTGATTAACCTAAAAAAATCCAAACCTAAAGTAATGTTTATGATGAAACGTTTATCAATTCTTCTGTTTGTGCTCGCATGTGGCACGCAGAGCTGGGCTCAGAACCGAGAGGTATCGGGCACCGTAACCGACAGTGGCACCGGAGAGACGCTGGCCGGAGTGAACATTGTAGTGAAAGGAACCGCCTTGGGAACTTCTACTGACGCAGAAGGTAAATTCAAATTGAATGTTCTTCAATCATCGTCTGTTTTGATTGTTTCCATTGTTGGTTATGCTACTCAGGAAGTAACCATTCCAGCTTCTAATATTGTATCCATTGCATTGGCCTCCGAAACTTCTCAGTTGGATGAAGTTGTTGTTAGCGTTGGTCGGGGTGTGCAACGTACCATCACCGATACTCCACTTCCAGTAGATAACTTAACGAACAAGGACTTATCAACAACTGGTCAGTTTACATTTGATAAAGCACTTCAATATAGGGTGCCTTCTTTCAATACGGTAAACACGCCTGTAAATGACGCTTCAACCTTGTTAGATCCATACGAAATCAGAAACCTCGGTCCCAGCCGGTTATTGGTTTTGATTAATGGAAAAAGAAAAAATTTAAGTTCACTATTATACGTACAGTTTGCTCCTGGAAGAGGAGAGACGGGTGCTGATCTTTCAGGTATTCCAACGAATGCCATTAAGCGTGTTGAAATTTTGCGTGATGGTGCCTCTGCGCAATATGGTTCGGATGCTATTGCGGGAGTAATGAACATCATCCTAAAAGATAAATATGAATACACAGAGCTCAATGTAAACGCAGGAGTTACAGGACAGAGTGACGGAGGAACCTATGGAATGTCTTTAAATAGTGGAAGCAACTTTGGCAAAGGTGGCTTCATCAATTATTCCATTGGTGTAAAACAACAAAACAATGCAGTCCGCTCCGGAATTATTGACGTTCCAACGGAAATAGCCACTTTTAGTGACGGTAGTCCTGAAGTTGATAAAACCATTGTGGATTTTCTAAAGATCAATCCAACAGGAGGAAACATTAACGGAACGGGTGAGACTTCCGCTGCACAATTTGAATATAACTTGGGAATACCTATTGGAGAGCATGGGCAGTTTTACAGTAATGCCGCTTATGTTTTCAAAAAAGTAATAAGCAATGCCAATTATCGCACACCATATTGGAGAGTTGATTATGGGTTGTTGCATGCTACTGACCCAAATGGTATAAACTATACAAATGACTTTACAACAAATACTGCAGGAGAAGAAATTTATAAAGGATATGTTGGATATATGCCAACTTTTGAAGGTGACTTGAAAGATTATAATGGAACTATCGGTTATAAAAATGAAATCAATGGATGGAAAACAGATGTAAGTTTAACGGTTGGTGGCAATCAACAAACATACACTGTCAATAATACAGTGAATCGCACATTAGCTGCGAAAAGCCCAACATCATTTAAACCAGGTGGATATAGTTTCAATCATGTGGTCGGAAACTTTGATGTTAGCAAGGCCCTAACCAGTAAGTTTAATATTGGTTTAGGAACAGAAGTAAGAAGCGAAACCTATCAAATTATTGCGGGTGACACAGCTTCATATTCAGGCGAAGGTTCTAATTCTTTCCCTGGTATTCGAGCAGAAAATGCAAGAACCAACAGTCGTTTTAATTTAGGAGCATATTTAGATGCGACTTGGGATATTACCGATAACTTCCTTATTGCGGGTACAGTTCGAACAGAGAATTACAGTGATTTCGGAAGTGCAAATGTTGGCAAATTATCAACCCGTTTGAAATTAGCGAATGAAAAAGTTGTATTAAGAGGTTCTTTCTCATCAGGTTTCAGAGCACCTACATTACACCAGATTTACGCACAATCAACCCAAGCAAGTTTCGCTGGAGGTACCATTGTACTTTCTGGTTTGTTTAATAACGGAAGTAAAGAGGCTTTTGCTCTAGGTGTTCCAAAGTTAAAGGCTGAGAAGTCTGTGAATTTTACTGTTGGAACAGGTCTCAACCTGACCGATAACTTCAGTGTAACTGTAGATTATTACAATATTACAATCAGTGATCGAATTGTATATAGTTCGTCTATTGATCCGGGCGCAAATACTGGAGTTTTTGAACTAAACAGTAGTGGTGACTTACAAGAATTAAAGGATAAAGAACTTGCCGCTCCTACCACGGAATTGGGTCGAGTATTAAAAGGTACAAGTGTTGGTCAGGGAATCGGTAATTTTGACTTGGCAAGTGTTCAATTTTTTATAAATGGTATCAAAACCAGAACACAAGGTTTAGATGTTGTTGCCAGCTATAAAAATATTGATTTAGGACGTGGAACACTTGGTTTAAATCTAGCGGGTAACTTCACATTATCAAATGAAATTATCGGAACGCCAAATGATCCTAAGGCAATTAAAGATGCAGGAGCTACTATTCTTAATGCACAGGTTAAATCGCTATTAACTGAAGGGCGCCCTAATTATAAAGCAATCTTAGGATTAGACTATAGTGTTGGTAAATTTAATGTAGTCGTAAATAACACGTTATTTGGGCCAA
Organism: Chryseolinea sp.; assembly: GCA_031412655.1. Taxonomy (GTDB): domain Bacteria; phylum Bacteroidota; class Bacteroidia; order Cytophagales; family Cyclobacteriaceae; genus Chryseolinea. The sequence goes on along the minus strand of JANODK010000051.1, from coordinate 7,850 downwards.
CTAAATTCCAGGATCTTGATAATGGAGGTAGCATAATGAATAATATTAAACAAGTATTCCAACCATCGGTTGTAACTGATTTAAATATTGGGTATGCTATTACTAAAAGTGTTTCAATTTCCTTTTCTGCGAATAACCTTTTCAATGTTTTGCCAAAATGGAAACTTGAGTTAACCGGAAATGCTTCTGATCCAAATTACGCAGATGCTCAAGCGACACTTGCAGATGAGGCAGACAAAAGTCTTTTGGAAGGCTTCCTTTCTTTTAGCGGTCGTTACAGAATTCTGGGATACAATGGTTCTCAGTTCAGCCAACTTGGAACAACCTTTATGGGTCAATTAACTTTCAAGTTTTAAAAAGAAAATGAATTAAAGTTTTAAAAGAGGCTGTCTCACAAGGGCAGCCTCTTTATTTTTGAACAAATTCATTCATGTGAAAAAAATCTTCAGTCTTAATATTTTAGAAGGCTTATTCTTTGCCATGCTTTGGGCTTCAGCCTCTGTTGCCGGTAAATTTGGGTTGCATTCTGTAGAACCCTTGGTGCTTTTTAATATTCGATTTTTATTGGCGGGTCTTTTATTGCTTAGTGTGGTCTATGCTTTTCAACGCAATCGTCTTCCGCTCGGTAAGGAGTGGATGCAGCTTACGATCTTCGGAGCTTTCAACACAGCTTTGTACTTAGGTATTTTCATTATCGCACTTCAGTATGTTGCAGCAGGTATAACCACATTGGCCATTGCGCTGAATCCATTATTCATCAGCATCCTGTCGGCCATCTGGACAAAGAAAAGAATTAGTCCTATGATATGGCTTAGTATTGTTTTGGGATCGCTTGGTGTGGTGGTAGCTGCCTATCCTTTATTGCAAAATAGTCAGGCAACCATTGGAGGTTTACTCTTGCTTGCCTTGAGTATGTTTACGTATTCTTTTGGATCGGTTTATTATGCGGCAGTTAAGTGGGAACTTCCCCGAACGGTAATCAATGCCTGGCAGGTTTTTATTGCCGGCTTTTTAATTGCCCCGCTTACCATCTTCATGCATAAAAAAGAAAATCATTTCGATACTACGTTTTGGTTATCTCAAGCCTGGCTCATTGTTATGGTATCAATTTTTGCTGTTCAACTTTGGCTTCGCTTGCTAAAGGCCGATGCCGTGCGTGCATCGCTTTGGCTTTATCTCTGTCCGATTTTTGGTTTTCTGTTTTCTACTCTCTTTTTGGAAGAGCCTTTTACACTTTATACAGTATGCGGAACGGTTCTGGTTATTCTGGCTTTATATGTTGGGCAGAGGAAGACTGGTAATCGGTAATCGGTGGAGGATAATCGGTTCTGCCGGATTGATAGAGTTTCAATACTTCAGTTTTAGTTTGTTGCTAGAACACGATGCTGAAAATGAAGTATAAAAAAATAAGTAGGATCAACACAGCGTACATGATGAGGTCCACCCGTATATAGGGTTTGTATTCAGTATAAAGTGCTCTTAATCTCTTAAACATAATGAGCAGAAATTATTCCTGGCTACTTTCTGTAATTAATTCACTTACAAGGTAACTATTTAGAAGGAGATTCGTCAACACAGCAGTGTTACGAATTATTTTTAACCGCATAGGGGTAAATACTTTTTGAATTGTCTTAGTTGAAACCAAAAATAAATGATCCGATACTTACTAACAGTTGCCACTGCATCCTTGATATCGATTGCAGGATGGTCGCAAGAGCGTGTTACCTTAAATGGTTATGTCAAAGACGAACAAAATGGTGAAGAGTTGATTGGGGTTACCGTCTACATTCCCAGTCTCAAGGTAGGAGCCACCACCAATGCGTATGGATTTTATTCCATCACGATTCCCAGCGGGACTTATGAAGTGAGTTACAGTTTCGTGGGTTTCAAAACGCAGGTGGTGACGATTGCACTGAATTCAAATCAGGCAAAGAATATTGAGATGGGAGATGAGTCCACCGTCATGGAAGAAGTGGTTATATCCGACAAGGCCATCGATGAAAATGTGGTCGGTCTGCAGATGAGCAAGAACGTAATTAACATGGTTCAGATCCGAAAACTTCCTGCGCTGTTTGGTGAGGTAGACATTATCAAGAGTGTGCAGATGATGCCTGGTGTAATTTATGCTGGCGAAGGTACTTCTGCTTTTTATGTACGAGGCGGCAGTGCCGATCAAAATGCAATTTTAATTGACGAAGCTCCGATCTATGATCCGTCACATTTGTTTGGATTGTTTTCGGTATTCAATGCTGATGTTATAAAAGACTCTGAATTATATCGCGGTGGAATACCTTCCCGCTTCGGAGGACGATTATCTTCTATACTTGAAGTACGTACCAAGGATGGCAACAACAAAGGCTACGATGTTACCGGAGGCATTGGCACATTGGCGAGCCGTCTTGCAATAGAAGGCGCAATCGTAAAAGATAAAAGTTCCTTTATTGTCTCCGGAAGAAGGTCGTATGTAGATCCATTTTTGAAAGCAGCCAAACAAGATAATAACGTTTTCTTTTATGATGTAAATGCTAAAGTGAGTTGGAAGTTTAACAACAAAAATCGGGTGTTCGCTGCTTTTTATGCCGGACGCGATCAGTTTAGTCTGGGCAATGATGTTAGTTTTGATTGGGGAAATAAAACCGGTACGCTTCGATGGAATCATTTATTCAATGATCGCTTGTTCTCCAACACCACGATATTGGCCAATAGTTTCGATTATAAATTAGAAATAAAAGATCCTGTTCAGGGACTGAGCTGGATTTCAAACTTACAAGAGGTAAGTGTTAAGAATGACTTGTCGTATTTCATCAATACAAATAATGACTTGTCTTTTGGGTATCACATCACCGGAAGGAAATTTTCACCTGGAAAAATATCACCAACATCGGACGCTTCAATTTTTGGCTCGGTTGAACTTCAAAAGATGTATGCGTTAGATCATGCATTCTATCTGAGCAACCAACAAAAGATAAGCGATAAGATTATGTTGGATTATGGATTCCGCTTATCGATCTTTCAAAACCTGGGCAAGAGTGATGTGATTGTATACAGCGATCCAAAAGATAATGCCAACATATCGCGAATCGATACTTTACAGTATGATTCATGGGAAAATATTAAAACGTACGTCAACGTTGAGCCGCGCCTTTCCATGCGGTACATCGTAGCGGATGGTCAATCGGTCAAGCTTTCTTATAATAGGATGGTGCAGAATACCCATCTTATTTCTGCGGGTACTGTGCCATTGCCCTTTAATACCTGGAGCCCGAGCGGAACCTACCTGAGATCGCAGTTAGCTGATCAGCTTGCTATTGGTTATTTTAGAAATTCAGAAGACAACATGTATGAGTTTTCTGCTGAAGCGTATTATAAATACATGCAGCATGTTACTGACTTCGCTGATAATGCCTCTATATTTTTTAATGAAGATTTGTCGACTGAATTCCGTCAAGGTAAGGCAAATTCGTATGGACTTGAATTGATGGTAACAAAGACGCAAGGAAAGTTGACCGGTATGATTAACTATACCTTGTCAAAAGCAGAGCGCACCATTGATGGTGTAAATCAAGGAAAAACATTCGCAGCGAACTACGACAGAAGAAATGTCGTAAACATTCAAGCCTCCTATGACTTGAGCAAACGCTGGAGTTTTGGGGGAACCTTTACCTACAGCACCGGCAGACCCCTTACATTACCTACTGGAAAGTTTGAATTCCAAAATTACAATCCGGATGTTATTACCGAGCGTAATGGCTATCGTTTACCAGCCTTTCATCGCCTCGATCTATCTGCTACTTTGACACCCAAGAAGAATGATCACCGGAAGTGGCAAGGATCCTGGGTGTTTTCAGTATACAATGTATACAATCGCAAAAATCCATTCACGATATACACACGCACTGCACAAGACAAGGATGGAAATGTAATTGGTGATGGCACCAAAAAAGAAGCGCGCATGATTTATCTGTTTCCCATATTTCCATCCGTTACATACAACTTTAAATTTTAAGACATCATGAAGAATATTATTATACTTATTGCATTAGCAACACTATTTGTATCCTGCGAGAAAACAGTTGAGCTGGATTTGGAGCAAGCAGAATCGAAGGTTGTGATCGAAGGTCAGGTTACCAATCATGACGGGTATCAATATGTAAGAGTAACACGCACCGCAGGATTCTATGATAACGGGCCAACGCCTCGCGTCACAAATGCAAACGTGTCGGTTGAAGACGATCTTGGAAATGAATTTTTGTTTAGCCATAATCCCAATAGTCAAATCGATTCAGCAGGATACTATTTGCCCAATGTACCCTTCGTAGGAGAGGTAGGGCGAACGTATACGCTTACAGTAGAATTGGACGGGGAGATTTACACGGCACAAGACAAATTGTTTAGCGTAAGCGGCATTGATTCATTGAGCTACCGTGTAAATCCGGATGAAGAAGAAGAGCCAAAAGACGGCAATAAGTTTTATGAAGTATTGCTGTTTGCAACAGAGCCACAAGGTGAAGAGAATTATTACCTGTTTAAGTTCTTTCGGAACGACTCGCTGAAAGTATACGATGAAACCGATATTTATTTTTCCGATGACAAAACATTGGCTGAGGCAATTGACGGGTTAGGATCACCTGTTTATTATGAGCCAACGGATGTAGCACGTATCGAGATGTACAGCATTTCGAGAGCGGGCTATGTGTACTATTTGGATTTACAAGCCTTGCTGAACAACGATGGCGGATTGTTCAGTCAGCCACCGTCTAACTCCCGCACGAATCTCTCCAATGGAGCACTGGGATTCTTCCAGGCCAGTGAAGTAGATGTGAAAACGATTTTGATTGAAGAGTAATATTTCATAACGCATTAGTTTTTAGTCCATAGCCACAATATTATTTATTGTGGCCTATGGACTTTTTGCTTTAACATTTCCGAACACAACAACGAGTTTAGTATGTTTGCAAAGCATGAATACAATTAAAGCGAGTAATCGCAGCATTATCTGGATGCTAGGAGCATTAGCTACCGTTACTCCATTTGCCATTGATATGTACCTTCCGGCTTTCGCTCAGATTGCAGAAGATTTTGGAAGTACCACTGCTGTCGTTTCCCTTTCTGTATCCAGTTATTTTATTGGTATGGCTCTCGGACAAATTCTGTATGGCCCTTTGCTCGATCGTTATGGACGCAAGAGACCCTTATATGTTGGTCTTGTTGTTTTTATAATAGCCAGTGTAGGATGCATGCAATCTCATGATGTAAATACATTAGTTGTGTTTCGTTTCTTTCAAGCCGTTGGGGGAAGTGTGGCCTGGGTAGGAGCATTGGCCATGGTTCGCGATTTCTTTCCTGTGGAAGAAAGTGCACGCATCTTTTCGCTCCTTGTTTTAATTCTTGGTGTTTCGCCTTTACTCGCACCAACCTTTGGAGGTTTTATAACCACAACTTTTGGATGGCAGTCTATCTTCATCATACTTTCTGTTCTCGTAATCATGCTGCTCATTGTTGTGTTCTTTTATCTCCCGGAAGGACATCAACCTGATCCAACGATTTCATTGCGAGCGAAACCGATGATCGAAACCTTTATTAGTATTCTTAAGAATTCGCAGTTTAGCACCTACACATTTGCAGGTGCGTTTTCATTTGCTACATTGTTTATTTACGTAGCGGGTTCGCCCATCGTCTTCATGGAGATTTATAATGTTAGTCCGAAAGTTTACGGTGGAATTTTTGCGCTATTGTCGGTTGGTTTTATTGGAAGCAGTCAACTGAATATTGTAGTTAACCGTAAGTATTCGAGTGATAAAATATTTCGGGTGGCTTTATTCTGTCAGGTCATTGCAGGAATTATTTTTCTTGTTGGTGTATGGACTGATCTATTAGGATTATACGGTACAATCGCCATGTTTTTTGTATGCCTGAGTTGCATTGGCTTCATTAACCCGAATGCAAATGCTCTGGCCCTTGCACCCTTTACCCGAACTATTGGAAGCGCTTCCGCATTAATGGGTTTTACTCAGATTGGTGTTGCAGCACTTTCTTCTTTTGGTGTAGGACTTTTCAATTCGATTAACGCAGTGCCGATTGTTATTCTAATGCTAACCACATCCTCTATTGCTTTGGCGATTTTATTTTTTGGACTAAAGCGAATCGGTAAGGAAATTATTGTAGCGAGTGCCAGTGCAGAGAATGCTGCGCACTGATTTTCTGCGATGCATGTTTATGGATAAGGCGACTAAGAATAATTAACGATCAATTGTATGCTTGTAAAAAATCCCAGACTGTTCAGTTTGGGATTTTTTATTTAATGCCATTTATTTTAAAAGACAAGTTCATTCTTCATCGACAAATTGATTAACGTTGTATAGAGTAGTTTAATTTTAAAGAGGAATTGAATGACATTACTTAAAGTTTCTGAAGTAGGAAAGCAAATAGATGATGCCTGGATTGTAAAAGACATCAGTTTTGTTCAGGCGAAAAATCAGAAGATCGTTATTGCTGGAGAGACCGGTTCAGGTAAGAGTACATTACTGAAAATGATTGGTGGGCTTGTTCAGCCCGATGCAGGAAGTATTCTCTTTGAAAATAAAGTAGTAGAAGGTCCGAATGAAAAATTAGTGGCTGGTCATTCCGGGATTGCTTATTTGTCACAACACTTCGAGCTTCCCAAGTTTTTACGCGTTGAACAAGTACTTCAATATGCAAACTCACTTTCAGTAAGGGAGTCAAGTTCACTTTATACAATTTGTCAAATCAATCATTTACTTCAACGCAAGACAGATCAATTGTCAGGCGGGGAGAAGCAGCGAATTGCCATTGCCAGATTACTGATTTCAAAACCGAAACTATTGTTGTTAGATGAACCCTTTTCTAATCTTGACATGGTATTGCGAGATATTTTGAAATCCGTTATTAATAACATCACCAGGAAGCTTCGAATTACTTGCATGTTAGTATCGCATGATCCAGTCGATTCACTTTCATGGGCGGACGAAATTATTGTAATGAAAGATGGTAAGTTAGTTCAGGAAGGAACTCCTGAAGTGATTTACAGAAAACCAGTCAGCGAATATGTAGCGGGCTTGTTTGGTAACTACAATGTGCTGAGTCCGGCCATGATCAAATCTCTGAATGTAAATCCAAAGAAAGCAAAACGAATTGTTCGACCGGAAGAAGTGCACATCAAGAAATTGAAAAAGAAGAATCGAACTTCAGGACTAGTTACAGGGATTCATTTTCTGGGAACGCATTATGAAGTCGAAGTTTATGTGCTTCAAAAAAGACTTTTTTGTATTACTCCAAGGAACTTGTTTGCAATTGGCGATATTGTTGGCGTGACGGTTCGCTAATATCACCCTATTCCCATACCGTAACCACTTTTATTTCTTTTGACTCTGGATTGGTCCAATCGTTAAAGCCTGAAGGAATGGATTCAAAATTTACTTTTTTTGTAATGTACGCCTGTGTGTTGAATTTCTTTTCACGAAATACATTCATTACAAATTCAAAATCCTCCAATGTTGCATTTCTGCTACACAGCAAGGTTGTTTCTTTGGCATGTAGGGATGGATGTTGAAAGGAAAGTTCCCATTTAAACAAACCTACCAGAACATAATTACCACCGTGGCGCATGTAATCTGTTCCACTTTCAATCGCGCGTTTGCTTCCCGTGGCATCAAAGACTGTATGGGCAAGTTCTCCATTCGTAAATTCTTTCACCTGATCAACTGGGGAGTGAAGTGCATTGATGATCAGGTCAGCTCCAAATTTTTCTTTCGCAACGGTTAAGCGATATTCATTAATGTCGATAACAATTACTTTTGCTCCGATATACTTTGCAAGTTGCACAATCCCAA
>JANODK010000050.1:0-6175 GCA_031412655.1 Chryseolinea sp. | reverse complement strand
CTTGCAACTTCAATTGAAAAGGAAATAATTGAAATTGGTGCTAAAGGTTATACATCATCGGCCGTGTCAGGAAAAGGACTTCATGGGATTAGAGATAATCAATGGGAAGGTGAAAATATAAAGATAGAAACCATTGTGTCGGAAGACAGTTGCAAAAAAATACTTGAGCACCTTCAACACAAGTACTTTGAACGCTACGCCATAATTGCATTTTACCATCCCATAAGCGTAGTTAGAACAAGTCATTTTTTATAAGGTATAGCTTGCGACCGCAACTTTTATGGGGTCGAGTTCTAATAATTGTAGACGAACAAAAATAGCATGACTAACAAATTATTGATTAATTGTTTGTCCATTCGCTTGCGTAGAGAATATTATTCGATAAAGCCATTAGTTTGTTTCGTAACTACCCTAGGCGCCTTTATTAAGGCTGCGCTTCAACCAACAGGCTTCATGAAGTTAAACATAAAAACAGGATAAGGCTTGAAGCGTGAAGGCCTTTCAAAACATAAATAGACAAAGCCATTAAATCCAAACATCAAAAAGCATCTTCAGCGATAATGAAAACAAAAAGCAGTCTTGCATAACTGCAAGACTGCTTCTATCCATACAGAGTAAAAATTACTTTGTATCTGTATTTGTCTTTAAGCCCCAGATTTCCACATGGGCTTTTTGATCTTTACTATTGTCAAGTGTTTTGTAAACGAATACAATTTTCTTCAAGCTGCGTTCGCCACCATTTAAATCAATAACGCGACTCTCGCCTGGTCCTTTAATAGGCAGGTTTATTTTGATGTCTTGTTTGTCACCACTTTCGTAGTATACTTCAAGATCCATCAGGTTGATGGAGGCCTCTGTTACTTTGAATTTAATGGAAGCAAATTTATCAGCTCCTAATACCGAAACTTCATCGCGATCTTTTTCGAAGTTCACAGTTGTTTCTCCGATTTTGTGCCAGCCCGTTTTATCGCTTACTACTACTGCGGGCTGTTGTGCTTTTGCTGTACCATAAATTCCTGTTATAGCAAGCATCATAATCATTAGTGTCTTTTTCATTTTAAAAAATTTAGCGTGTAGTTGATTTACTACACAACAAAGGTGAATACTAAGATAATGCCAGTTGTTACACATTTTTTCCTATCGGTTACACGAATCACTTATGTAACCTAACAAATGCTTCATTTAGGCGATGTGAAAAACCCGAACGAATAAGAATTCAAGATGAATTTTACCAGTAGTCTCCACTGTAGCGAGAATGGAGATGGGGAGATTGTAAACTGTAGAACCTGTAGAGATGATTCTACAATTTCGTGAATGTAAGGTCATACGATGTGTGAATTCAATTCTTTTAGCTGGTATGAAATTTTCATAGACACGTGTAGGAAACTACTACCCCATAGTTCTTAATCTCAGTACGCATGAAACATTTTACCTGCTTTTTTTTACTTGGTTTACTATTTTCAAGCACCACTTTACTCGCGCAAAAAAAATCAATGGTCATTGGCTCAATGATAAGCCGACCCAATGCATTGTTGATTTTAAACCCACCCGATGCCAATCAAGGGGTACTGTTTCCACAACTCACCACAGCTAATCGACTTTTAATTCAACCCACTTCTCCAGCTGATGATGGGTTGCTCGTCTTTGATAGTACTGAAAAGTTATTTTATTATTGGAAAGACAACACCTGGATCAGAGGACTAGGCGATACCATTCAAAATCAAAACTTATCTCTTTCAGGAAATACATTAAGCATAACAGACGGAGCATCCGTTAATTTGAATGGTCTGCTTGCTGCAGGTCAGGTATCGGGTTTGTTAAGCAATCTTGTAATTGGTCCCAACACTATATCATCATCAAACATACAAGACGGTACTGTAAATACCTTTGATCTCACTAATCTAGCGGTTACACAAGCAAAGATTAGTGATGGTGCTGTTACTTCAGCTAAGCTTGCAAACACAGCAGTTATACCGAATACCTACGGAACGGCTACGCAGGTAGCTCAATTTACAGTGGATGCTCAGGGAAGAATTATTAATGCAGGAAATGTTCTGATAACAGGAGTAGTTCCGGGCGGAGTTGCAGGTGGTGATCTTTCAGGTACATACCCGTTGCCAACCGTTGCTAAATTGCAAGGTAATCAAGTTAGTCCCGGATTGCTTGGTGCTCCTGATGCAGGAAAACTTTTGGTGTGGAACGGGTTGCAGTGGGTTCCGCAAATTGTTCCGGGGGTTAGTCCACTTGTTCAATCGTATAATATTGATCCGTCTGATTTTATAAATCTCAGGCTTAATGATAAAAAAGATAAGGATAACATGGTGATCTTTGAAGACAACACCACCTTTATTTCAGTTGTCAAAAGAGATGAAGGCACAGCCATCATTGCACCTTTTCATCTTCCTGATGGAGCAACCATACAACAGATCACGTTGTATTACATGGACAAGGATTCTCGAAATATCACGTTCGATGTAAATCGAAAAAATCTGACGGGCAGCAACGACAATATTATTACAACCTGGACATCTTCTGTCAATTCTGCGACCATCCTCCCTTCGAATCATATTCCATTGCCGGTAAAAAGTATCGTTGATAATAGTCTTTACTCCTACAGGGTAATTGTAAAATTTGATCCATCGAACGATACAAATGATTCGAATGATGCAGATCAGAGAGTGTATGCCGTGCAAATTAGATATCTGCCTTAATAAACGTATGAAAAAGTATTTTCAATTTTTCAAAAACAGAAATGCCCTTGCAGTATTAAGTGCATTTACTTTTTTGATGCCAGCGATATCTTCTATGGCGCAAAATGTAAACAACGAAACAACTGTTTTTATACCCTTAGGAATTGAATTATACGCGTGTGGAAATTTGGTAAACACAGGTTTCATACAAAATAATGGAAGCGTTTCTTTTGAAGGCGACTGGTTGAATCAGAATGTCTATCAGGGAACCGGAATTATTCTGCTGGAAGGAATCAATCAGGTCATTTCAAATAACAATCAGGCAATTGAAAAGTTGGTGATTAATGGCGGTGGAAAAAAAAGTATTCTAACAAAATTAACAATTGCCGGTAGTATTGATTTTAATATTGGTATACTCATAGTGAGTGATGATGACACCCTATGCTTAAACAAAAATGCAACCATCAACGGGGGCTCTGCAATTAGTTATGTTGACGGTGCATTGATGACACAGGGAGGCGGTTATAAATTTTTTCCCATTGGAAAAAATGGAAAGTATCATCCTGTCGAGCTTCTAAATATTGGAGGTATAGAGCCAATGGTAGAGATGGAAGTTTTTGAAAATTTACCCATCATCCAAACCTCCATTCCAACCACCATTTTTCAGGACGTTTATTGGACTCGAAAAACGATCGGTGGAACATTTGATGGTAGTCCTGTCACTTTCGGATATAACATTCAGGATCCTATCGATGTAACAAAACTGGTTATTGCAGAGGGCGAAAGCTTTACTTCGGAATTTGCCATACGCGATAACGTTTCAGTAGAATCAAGCAATGCCTTTGATATCGTTAGTACACCAAGAATCCTGAATGGAAATGTATTCGTGCTAGGTGAATTAATTGGCGAGCCACCACATCCTTACTATTTAAGCACCACACTTTCACCAAATGCAGGTAATCCCGATAATCGTTCAATCAAAGTATTTGGTGATGAAAGCGGCTTGAGTGATTTTTATTTCCAAGTGTTTAATCGCTGGGGGCTGCCAATTTTTGAATCGAGATCCTATGACACCATGAAAACAGAAGGTTGGGATGGAAAGCAAAGTGGAAATCTACTTCCTTCTGGTGTATATCCATATAGCGTGAAATACATTGATAGCTCAGGAAAAGCAATTCAGAATAAAGGCTTCATTACCATCATTCAGTAATGAAATACAAGACCACTATCGTATCCATTTTATTTCTTGTTTTTCTTCAGCATGATCTCTGCGCGCAGACGCCTGTATTCTCTCAATATTATGCTAGTGGCTTATACTTAAATCCTGCTTTGGCTGGCCTCGAAAAAAATACCTACTTCGGAATGAATTACCGATCACAATGGAGTAATCTGAGCCTACCGTTCAATACGTTTCAATTTAGTTTTATTCAACCCATCACACGACCCGGTGTTCGGAAAAAACACTTGGGAGGATTCGGAGTTTCGTATCTGAATGATGTGGCAGGTACCAATAAAGAATTCATAACACAAAGTATTTCGCTCGCCATCGCACACAACTTTCATTTAAATCGACATGGAAATAATATTATTTCAAGTGCAGTACAAGTAGGAGCAAGTCAACAACGCATAAACTATGATGCACTTCAATGGTCATCGCAATACTCGGCCATTGCGGGTTATGATCAGTCACTGCCAGGTGAATCAAGTCTCATCAACTATCAAATACTACAACCCGTTGTAAACGCTGGCATGATGTGGTACTACACGAACAAGCAAAGGAGTTTATCACCTCTCAGCACCTCCATCTATAATGGTGTGTCGGTGTCAAACGTGCTTCGTTCCAATAGTTTTTACCTGCACAGTAAAGGAGATGTTTCGATCTTGTACAAGGTACACGGTGGTTTTTCCTCAACATGGAGCAGGAAAGTAGACTTCTCTCCCAACTACTTAATTCAATGGCAAGACAAAAATCTCCAGGTGAACCTTGGAATGTATGTTGGCTATTCGCTTACCAATCCGAAGGCTTCATCTAAATCGGGTAGCACAAAAGTTTTAATTGGTGGTTGGTACAGATTGCAGGACTCCTTTATTCTGTCTACCGGATTGAGCAATTCCATTTGGAATATCGGCTTCAGTTACGACAACAACATTTTTTCTCTGAGCAAAGCATTTGGATATGCAAGCGCATATGAATTGTCGCTTGCTTACAAAACGCATAGTAAAAATGGATTCAAAAGATTCTCTTCTCCTTTAATTTGATGAAAAAGATTACGTTTTTTTTATTGGTGGCACTGGCTAATATTCTAACTACTAACGGGCAAACCCGGGAGCATGACAAGCAACTTAAATCGGTGGCGGATGAATACTATAAGGAGGAGCAATACAATTTAGCCATTCAATATTATCAGGAACTCGCTACATTATCCGATCAGGATGCAGGAATTAATTATCAACTGGCGGAGAGCTATCGAAAGACTTTTAAGTATGCGGAAGCCGAAGGTTATTATTTGAAGGTTCATTTTCAGGCAGCGAATCAATTTCCCTTAGCGCTCTATTATTATGCATTGATGTTAAAACGAAATGGTGCATTTGATGAATCGATACTCTACTTCTCTGAGTTTATTTCTACTTGTCAAGGTTCCGTTAATTTAAATGATTATGAGCTAAAAGATTTTATGGAACAGGCCTTGATTGATAAGGCAGGAAGCGAAATGGCGAAAGCGGAACTTTCAAAAAAAAATGCCACATACTCGTTGAAATTGGAAGACGTTAATAGTCGTTTTAATGATTATGCGCCTACGGTGTTTGATAGTACAACGTTGGTGATTACCAGTGGAAGAGTGGAATCAAACAGAGAAGTGATTGATGAACGATATGGCGAAGCCTTTTCGAACAATTTCTATTTCACGAAGAATGGAAATCACTGGCAAGACAAAACCAAGCAAATCTTTAGTATTACGAATTCGCGTTTTAATGATGGCAGCGGTTGCTTTAATCATCAGGGAAACAAATATTATTTTACCATCTGCGGAAATGAAAGTGCGCAGTGTCGGATTTTTCTATCAACACTAAAAGACGGTAAATGGACACAACCAATAGCGTTAAATGATAACATCAATTCGGGAACCTTTGAATCGAAACATCCTGCGATTTCCAAGGGAGGAGATACATTGCTGTTTTCATCGAATCGAAGAGGTGGATTTGGTAAATACGATATATGGATGAGTGTTAACTCAGGATCTGAGAATTGGGGTCCAGCCATTAACATGGGTAGCATTGTGAATACTAAATTGAATGAGTTTTCACCATCCTTCACTGAACTGCAGAATGTATTCTTCCTCTGTTCGGATGGCCATCAAAATTACGGAGGTCTCGATTTGTATATGGCGAAACGATTTACGAATGGTGTGATTGCTTTGTATAATCTGGATTATCCGTTTAACTCTACTTACGATGACTGCTTCATCAGTTTTGCCGAGCAAAAA
>JANODK010000049.1:0-31533 GCA_031412655.1 Chryseolinea sp. | reverse complement strand
TTCGTATCATATTCGGTTTAAAAAAACTTCACCACTATTGATTATCAGGGATTCAATATGATGCTGGTTTTACTATTTCAATATGTTTTTGTTCGTGGCAGCAAATCTAAAGAGGTAAATATTACTCGATAGTTAAGTATTTAACACTGTGTTCACATTAAATTAATATCGGATCATTAACCCCCTAATTATCATCCAATTGCATAAAATCGGGGTGAAAACGGATTGTAATCATTGAAAACCAGCAGAAAAAAATTCAAAAGCCAACGCGAGCGTGCTGTGATAATCGAGAAACCGGATCATTAATATTTCTCTCCGCCAAACAGGTACTTCTATCTTTGCATCTCTAACGTCCAACTTTATGATTAACCGCTATGCCGCTGAAATCCACATTAACCCAATTCGTTTTTTGCGAAACGATGACTTCAACAACGATGGACGAATTCAGGATATTGATGGCACATTAAGGCAGGCGATTGAATTAAGTGAACAAATCAGCGACCGCCTTCGCCACATACAAACCTGGATACAGAAAGGTAATTTCAAAGGAGGCATTCAATTTCAGTATGCCGATGGTGGATACATCAGCATGAAAGGTGCAAGCGATGCACAGCTTTTGGAACTCGAATCAAAAGGTATTATTGAACTGTTTGATTTCGCAACAGATAAAAACTGGGTGAAAAAGTACGGACATCAGTTTGGATTGGTGTGGGAAGATGGAAGAGCCGTGGAGATTTAGACGGCTTCAAGCGAATAAATGTAGAATTATCATCTGCTGAAATAATAATCATCACTGATGAAATACACTTGACCTAATGATAAGTCCATTTTTAAGTTCGAGCATTTCACCTACATAAAGATCATCTTCATCTTCCACATGCCGAATGTATTCCATGAAAATCCGGCTCTCGTAAGGTGTAAGCCGAACCACTTCATATTGCAACGTTGGCAAACGTTCGAAAGCATCCTTCCACCACGTACCTAAAGCAGCTTTGCCTTTTATAAGACCTTTCGTTTCCGGATGGTGCACTTTTAACTTCGGACTAAAGTGCTCTGCCTGATCATCATAAAGTGAAAGCAGGTTTTCAATATGTTGATCATTAAACGCAGCAAACCATTTGAGCACAATTTCATTTAGTTCTATTGAACTCATATTACTGTGTTTGTAAAATGGAGGTGATTCGGATACCAGACATTCTTATTTTCTCTTCTTCAATTTAGAAAAATCAGTTGCATTATGAAAGACAATCTTACTTGGATGCTCCAAAATGTAGAATTAAAAAGTAGTTGAATATGATTTCAAATGAAATGAAATGATATACAGCCAGTATTGCAACTATAATTCTCTTTGGGAGCTTTCGATAGAACCGTGCAGATCAAAAACAATAACAACCGTTTTCACACTCCTGCAAAGTTTCAAAAGGCACAACTCCTGTACATCCTCCCCATGTAAACACCTTGCACTTCTTTTCTACTGTATCATAATAATATCGTGGAATAGCCGCCATGCACATACCTGCGTCAGGTTCTAAACTGCATCGCTCTACTTTGGTGCAGTTGTCTTTGCATTGTGTTAAAGACAACATTAAAAGTAAGGTCAATATTTTGATTTGATTATTCATACAATCAAGATACAGCATTTTAGAAATTAGTTGGAATGTTTCGTGTATTGAAATTTACAGATCGATCCATCAAAACTAGACTATAAACTTATACCGAGCCCCTCCATTGATTGTGCATTTTGTTTGCGTCTGCACCATTTTATACAACTATTGTTTTTCGAATTGCTTCAGTTTACTCAATAGAATAAATGAAGCTTTATCCAAGTCTGTGGATCCCTGAGTGTAATTACGCATTATTATTACACCAAATTCACTCTCCTTTTCAAAAGCGAACTGAGAAGTATATCCAAGTACCTGTCCGTTGTGGCCTACTATGCTTATTTGGTCATTGTGAAATATCATGAAACCTAGTCCATACCTATTAGGTTCTGGTCCTTTTTCCGTTTGCATCCTCTCAAGGCTTTCTCTTTTTAGAATGGGGTTATAACCTAAGTTAGTAATCATGAATTTAGCCAAATCGTTTGGCGTTGAATAGACTCCTCCGTTTGGAACCTTGTACCCACGTCCATGATGCTCAACTTTAGGCGATTCAGTGTCAATTATTTCAGAAGGTCCGCCTTCCATTCCAACGGCTAGTTTTGTTGTAAGCTCATCTGGTATTACATAAAA
This sequence comes from Chryseolinea sp., assembly GCA_031412655.1. Classification (GTDB taxonomy): domain Bacteria; phylum Bacteroidota; class Bacteroidia; order Cytophagales; family Cyclobacteriaceae; genus Chryseolinea. Next base: position 29,302 of record JANODK010000049.1, on the reverse strand, counting down.
ACTTCGCTTCATCTCTAATGGAACAAAAATCTTTTCTTGTATCAACTGTATAAACGGTTTGCCCGTAGCTCTTGATAAAGCTAGTCCGAGAATTCCATAACCAATATTTGAATAGTTATACTTAGTCCCAGGATTACTTTCAAAGTATGTAGTTGGTATAGATGCAACCAGTTTTCTTTCCCATTCATCAATCTCACCTGAGTTTGCATTCTCCAATTCTGGTTCTCTGCACAACCCAGAGGTATGGCTAGCCAATTGTAAAAAAGTAATCCTGGTTGAATCAGAATATCCTTGCAATTTTCGTATTTCCGGAAAATATAATTCAACAGGATCAGTCAATTTAATTATTCCTTCATCTACTAATTGCATCATTAAAAATGCAGTGAAAGACTTTGAAATTGATCCTGCCCTGTAAATTGTTGCTGTGTCAGCTAAGATTTTATTTTCTCTGTCTGCATAGCCAAAAGCTTTTAACCAAATAATTCTATTCCCACTTACAATTGCAGCCGAAATACTTCCGTCAATGCTGTCATTAGTTAAATCGTTTCCTAGTTCGTTTTCAAATTCACTGACAATTGTTTCTAAATCATCATTTGTTGGTTGTCTATCTGAATTGATAACGCTGTCACAACCAATGCAACTAAGGAATAGGATTATCAGCAATATCGATTTCATCTTGTCATTTTTGTTACAACTGTCCAAAGGGGCTTGCTCCCAACAATTACTAAGCACTATTACATATCCCCTTATTGTTACACACCAAGATAACGATACCCACTAACTTCTCAAATAACCAAACTCACAAAACAACACAATCAATCTCAGTTCTCTTCTACTCCGTAATCTTCTCAATCCCCGTCAACGTCACTTTTCGAAATTCAACTTCTGAGCCTTCTGCTTGTAATGCAATCTGGCCTTTTGATGCTGTGCAATCAAATCCGTAATTAACCAGTGCTCCGTTCACCCAAACTTTAATAGCATTGCCTACGCATTCAATAATCATCGTGTTCCATTCACCCAATGGTTTCTCTGATCCATCGGTAAGATTTACAACTCTGCGCTCCTTGCCTTCGGTGATGCCCCAGTTTTCTTTTGGTCCGCGTCTCTTCTCCATTTCAGGAACCGAAATATCTTCAACAATGCACCAGAAGTCACCGGCATTCTCGTGCATCATTTGTACTTCAACTGATTTAGGGAACATGCTGTACAACGCGCGCGGTGTAGAAGCGTGAACAAGCGCACCACAATTTCCGGGAGTACCGGCAAAACGATATTGTATTTCGAGTTTGTAGTTTTGATAGATGGCGTCCGTAATCAAATGTCCTCCAGGAGTACCCAGACTCACCAGCATTCCATTTCGAATGATGAATGGAGTTTTGAGATTCGGATCCTTATCCATATCCGGAACATCAGCATGCCAACCAGCTAAATCTTTGCCATTATACAACTCTATTGGTTGTGATTTTTTCTGTGCAGATGAATCAAGCGATAATACAAGAACAGAAAGGAACAAAAGGAAAATATTTTTCATAGAGCAGTTGTTGTCATTAGGTTATTTAAACCAGAAGTTAATTATTTCTTTTTACCATCCAATTTTAAAACAGCTATAGGTTGCAGATTAAATATTCTCTGCTTGTTCGCCATCACCCTGTCCGATTTACTGCCTTTGTGCTCCTGAATTTCCCGATAAAAGAATGAAAACATTGAATAATCCTTTGCTATTTTTTTGTTATACTCAAGTAGATGGGCAAGATTGTTGAAATTTATACAATTTAAAAGACGTTCAATAATTTGTTTTGCAAAATGCGACTTCTCCTTCTTCAATAGAATTGGTATCTTGCATTTAACTGTCTTCACCCTACATGAGGCGATTTTTACCTATCATTTGTACACTTATTAATGTTTTGATATTATCGGGTTGCGACCTGAATAAAGCCTACCATGCAAAGTCTATTCAGACTACGTCAGTTGCGGTGGATTCACTGAAGCAGATTGTACTTGTTTCCGATTCGCTTGTTAAGCCGATTCTCTACACAAACGTAAGTGGCCTGGAATATTTGCCCGTACCCAAGGCTAAAGCCACTTTCGTCTCGGCTGTTTTGCCTTCTATTCTTGTTGCACGTCATCGTGTTGAAGAGAATAAACGGAAACTTCTTTATCTGCAAGAAAAAAAAACGTGGGAGAAATCAGACAGTGTGTTTTATAAAGATTTAAAAGTGAAGTACAAAGCCAGCAGTCTTAATGATCTGATTGCCCGAATGATCACCTTACCCAATAGTCTTGTTTTGGCACAAGCAGCGGTGGAGAGTGGATGGGGACAATCTCGTTTTTTTCTGGAAGGAAGCAATCTCTTTGGTGTATGGTCGTTTAACCGATATGAACCCCGAATTGCAGCCGCAAAGACCCGCAGCAAGAAAAAAATTTATTTACGATCCTATAAGGATATGTCTGAATCGATCGTTCACTATTTCGAAATTATAGGAAAGGCCAGGCCTTACATTCCTTTGCGATTGGCGCGTCAGAAAACAGAAGATCCATTCTTGCTGCTAACGCATCTTAAGAATTTTTCAGAGCGAAGATCAGCGTACACACGCCAGCTTAAAAAAATGATTGAGGTGAATGACTTCACCCGATATGATCATTACCAGATCAATCCGGAATACATTCATGAGGAGTAATTCTTTTATATTAAAATTCATTCTGCTATTCATTGTATTGTTGATGGTCAGTAGCAATGGAAAGACACAGCCGATTGAATCGGAAATCATAACCTCTGATGACGATAAGACCATTATGTGTTTTGTTTATCATCGCTTTGGTGATTCACGATATCCAACGACAAATGTTTCTGTAAAAGATTTTGAATCGCATTTAAACTGGCTCACGAAACATGACTTTACCTTTCTCAATTTTTCGGATGCCATTTCTTATCTACAGTCTGATGAGCCCGCTCGCAAAATTGCAGTCATTACAATCGATGATGGATACAAGAGTTTCTTCAAAAACGGATTACCGCTTTTAAAGAAATACAAACTACCGGCTACATTATTCATTAATACTGAAACGATCGATGGTGGAGACTACATGGGGTGGCCCGAGTTGAAAACAGCAATGAATGATAATATTGAAATCGGCAATCACACTCATTCACATGATTATTTTTTAAACAAGCCCACGGCAACAAGATATAAGGCATTCAAAGATGAGATTGAATTGAGTCAATCCATCATTGAAAAAAATATTGACTTCACCCCCACTGTATTCTCGTATCCGTATGGCGAGTTTGATGTTGAAATGAAAAACATTGCCAAGCAAGTTGGCTTCAAAGCTGCCGCTGCTCAAAACTCAGGAGTGATATATGCGGGAACGGATTTATTTATGTGTCCTCGATTTCCAATGTCGGAGGCGTATTCAGGTTTGGATAAATTTATTGAAAAGGCTTCCGCCAAAGCGCTGAAGATAGTAAAGCGTTCACCCGAGAATCCGTACTTACCGGCAGACAAGAAACCTATTCTTACTTTAACTATCGACATCGCTGATTTGAGGCTTGATCAAGTGCAATGTTTTGTTCAGGGCGGAAAATGTTCATTTAAAATTATTGAGAAGAGTTCGGATAAAGCAACCATTACCTTTCAATCAGTCGCGCCCATAAATGGACGAAGACGAACGCTCTACACCATTACCGTTCCCGATAAGAAAGGTGTTTGGCATTGGTATAGTCATTTGTGTATTAATGCGAGTATCAGAGAATAGAAGTATTCTATATCAACTTCATTTGTGAAGCCATTCGAATTAAAGATGCCGTATTTCGGGTGTCGAACTTAGCGAGTAAATTTTTTCGATGCGTATCAACGGTTGTCGTGCTGACAAATATTTTTTCAGCGATCTCATGATTGGTTAGTCCTTCGGCAATCAATGCCAGTACTTCTTTTTCTCTTCGCGTAATCACCGGTATTTTTGAATCTTCATTTTTCTTCATCGTAACAGCCGCCTCCAGACTTAAAAATTTACGTCCTTCCATAACCGTTTCAATTGCCTCAGTCAACTCTTCGCGCGTAGCATTCTTCAAAATATATCCGGATGCTCCATTCTCCACCATCTTTTGAATAAAACTTTGCTGGTTAAAGGAACTCAATCCTAGAATGTGAATGGCTGGATATTTTTCCTTCACCTCCTTACATAAATCAATACCACTTTTATCCGGAAGATTGATATCCATTAAAATCACATCGGGTTGTTGTTGCTGTAAAAATGAAAGACAGGAAGCGGCAGTCATTGCATGCCCCATCCACTCCATATCCTTCTCATGTTGTAGTAAGGAGCGAATTCCCTCTACAATCATGTAGTGATCGTCAATGATAAAAACTTTTACTGCCATTTAAATATCCAATTCAATATGAACAGAAGTTCCTTTTCCTGATTGTGAATCTACATCCAATTTACCTTTTAAAAAATCGACACGATGTTGAATGTTTGACCAGCCCATTCCTCTCACCTGTTTTATAATGCCGGTATCAAATCCTTTTCCGTCATCTTCAACCGTTACTGAAAGTTGATTGTCGGTTTTTGTTACCTGAACAATCGCCATCTTTGCGGCAGCATGCTTCAAGGTATTGTTGATCAATTCCTGAACGATGCGATAGACGGTTATCGAAGTAGTTTGGTCAAGCTGCACATCCACCAAGCCAATCGATTGGTAATTGATTTGCAATGCACCGCTCTGATTAATGTCGTTACAAAAATCTTTAAGCGCAGTATCCAGTCCAAACCTTACTAGCGATTCCGGCATCATGTTATGGGCTACTCTTCGCATTTCTTTTATAGAGCTGTCGAGCATATCCATGCTCCGCTCAAAGGCCTGATGGTTTTCAGGCGTCATCATCAGATTTTCTTTCATAGTATTAAAGGAGTATTTAATTCCGGAGAGCATACCGCCCAATCCATCGTGAAGGTCTTTCGCTAAACGTGATCGTTCCTGTTCTTCGCCTTTTAAAACAGCTTCAGTGGCGGTCAGCTGTTTCTCGGTTTCCAGTTCAGTGATGCGATGTTGTTGAAGGTTCTGCTTATGCCTATAATTTCGGTAAGACATTAAAGCAATAATAAGAATGGCTATGGCACTACCAATTAAAATATAATTCCATGTGTCCTTTCTTTGCAATTGTTCTAACTGAAGCTTCAGTTGGATATCTTTCTTTTCCGTCTCATACTTCTTTTCAAGATCGGTAATATTTTTTTTGGATTCCATGTTAAATATAGAATCGCTGAGCGCTTTATGTTTTTGAAAAAAGACATAGGCCAGCTCGTAGCGATCGGTAACAGAATATAGGTCTGAGAGGTATTTATAACCATCATCTAGTATCCCAAAAGAATTAACCGCTTCAGCTTCCGCAATACCGGGTATCAAAAATTTCTCAGCTTCACCATACTTTTTTTGGAGAATCGATATGGCACCCATTTGCACCTGAGATTCAGCTTTGCCATAACTATAATTATATTTCTTTGATACTTCCAGGCTTTGTTTAAAATAATAAAATGAAGAGTCAAGCAAATTCAACTTTCTATAAACCTGAGCTGCAACAAGGTAATAGGTTACCATAAAATCAACGTTCGAATATTCATTGAAGGATATCCTCGCGCTATCCAGATATGCTTTAGCTTGTGCATCATCGTTCTGCATGCTGTACGAAAGAGCCAGAATAGTATACGCCATTTGCGGGCTAATTTTTGCCTCACTACGCTTAGCGCAAGCCAGCGCCTTGTGTGCATATTCTTTCTGTTTAGCATATTCATGAATGTCTCCAAAAAGAGTAGACACATTACAATAACGAACGACCAATTCGGTATCCAGACCGAGCTCCTCAAGCAATGAAATACTTTTTAAATGATACTTAACAGCCTCTTGCAATTCATTACCCGTTCTTAGGTAATTAGCCATATCACCATACGCATTCGCCTCCCATTTTCCGGCCTTTAAAGTCTTTACCTTTTGGTAATACACGATAGCCGTATCCAAGCTGGCCATAGCTTTAGTATACCAAGCTGCTGTACCTAGTAAATACGACTGATTATGATAAATTCGCCCCAGTTGAAAATATAAATTTTTCTCACGAGCGAATTTTATAGCATCCCTATAAGCTCCATACGCTTTGGCTGTATCAATTACTTCATAATCGATTGCTAGTCGCATCATACTTACTGCTCTGTTGCTATCAATCATTGGTTGTTGTAGCTGTTTTGTTAAACTGTCAACAAGATGCTGCTGAGCCTGTGATGTCTTTGCCAGACAAAACAATAACAAAACGATGGCGAAGAAATAATTTTTCATCTAGTAAAATAGCCCTTTAGATCCACTTTACAAATTAAGCTAATGGTCATTCAACCTATATCCCCTTTTTCCATGATTTTTTCTCTCCAGATAAATCTCCTCTTTTTAAGGGATGGATAAAATGATTTCAGGTTTCCAATTTTACAGTGTTAAACAAATTAAAATACATCTTGACTTTGCCTAAATAATCACGGTGAACTCCTTAGTGAATGCAACATAAAATTTAGATTGGTTTGGGTTAAATTGGTTCGGTGCGGAGGTTATGCTTCCGCACCTTTCTTTGAAATACACTGGCTTGACATTATATCAAAGGAAAAAATACAAATCCGATACACACACTAGCAAGGTAATTTATAATTTATAAGTCAACGCTATAACACTATATTGTAAGAGCGATTAAAAACACATCCGTATATGAAATGCATTATTGTATTGCTGATCTTTGTACTTTCTTCAACGTGTCTGTTCGCGCAACAAGAAACGTTAGATCTAACCACTTACACAATACCCACAGGATGGAAGAAAACCAACAACACCACCAGCGTTGTATGCTATGCTATTACGAATAATCAAAAAGGCACCTACTGCCAGATTGCAGTTTATGCGAGCACAACCAGTAAAGGAAGTTTGCAGGCAGACTTTGAAAGCGAATGGCAAGAACTGGTTGTAAAACCATATAAGCCTACAACAAAACCAGAACTACAATCCGCTGTTTCTGAGAATGGCTGGGATGTGCAAAGTGGTGTTGCTCCCTTTGAATTCAGCGGTGGAGAATCTGCGGCTATGCTGGTTACCGCGAGTAGTCATGAACGGTGCATGAGTATTGTTATTTTGACCAACACGGAAGATTATCAATCTCAGATTAAAAATTTTCTAGAGTCGGTGGATCTCAAGAAAGTGGAAGCGAATACCCGGACAGCAAATAATACCAGCGACAACAAATCCATCCTTGGCGTATGGACAATGAGCGCAAGTGACCAGTCAAGTTTCAGAATGAATAATGGTGTTATGAACTACATCATCCGTCAGTATACGCTGAATGAAAATGGCTCCTATACTTTTATTACAAAAACGTTCGATCCGTTGATGGACAAAATTCTTTTAGGAAAAGAAAACGGAACTTATCAAATCAGTGGCAATAATCTCACGATCATTCCACAAAAAAGTGTGCTCGAAGCTTGGACTAAAAAAGATAATGCCGATAAATGGGGCAAACTTTTAACCACACAAAACATGGCGCTGGAAAAGGTGACGTACCAATTTACCAGGTACTACATGTCCGGCATTCAGGAATGGGACTTAATATTACAGACGGGAGCACCAACAAAACGTGAAGGTCCCTTTAACACTACCTCATGGGACAAAGCTTACATTTACTCTCCTATTTCTAGCAGTCATCCGCTAATAGAACTTCCGGCTGGCCAGTCTGTAGGACAAGAAACTAAGCAACCACCAACGAGTTCACCGGCAATAAAAAGTTCTTTCGCCTTCAACACTACAAACTTTAATGATGGATGGACCAGTACAGAACAAGCAGATTGGGTGCAGGTTGTGAAGGAAAACATAAAAGTTTTAATTCATTACCCCAATAAAAATGCAGATGCTTACAATTCCGTTTTAATGGATGGATTAAAAAATGCCTGGAATATTCTGGTCGCTCCAAAATATAGCACGGCAAGCAATTTTGAATTTAAACCCATCACAGGTTGGCAATCCATTGAATTTGCAGAAGCAGATGCTGTGGAGAAAGCAACCAATAAATCAGTTCATGTTGTGCTGTTTAAAATGAATTATTCCAATGGCAGTGGAAAGTATTTGGAATTCATAACACCTGATAAAAAAACGTATGAAGAGGAATTTGGTCCATACCGCCAGGAATCATTCGGCTGGGAAAAAGTAGAAGCGATGGCCAACTACAACAAGTTTGCCGTGGCTGCTACTGACCTGAAAGGGAAGTGGACCAATAACTTTACCGGAATGACACAATACGTAAATGCTTGTACCGGTGCCGATGCCGGTGCCAATACGCATGCATCCAATGAATCATTTGAATTTATGCAGAACAATACCTACCACTGGGAGATTGGCGTTGCCAGTGGCATGGTGGGTAACATCAAGTTTCAAAATGCAAAATCAGATGGTAAACTGAACCTGCCTAATAATTGGCAAATTAATTTTTCCAACCTCGAAGGGAAACCAAAAACTTATAATGCATTTTTCTCGTGCGTAAAGGGAGCCAGAATACTTTGGCTTGAAGACAGTACCTATGCCAATGGCTATACGGGTTATGGGAAGAAAGAGTAATCTCTTTTCGAAACCAGAATTTCAGGAGTATATTCACTCTTAAAATAATTTTACTAGCTTGTAGAATCACTTTAAAACGATGCGCTACCTTTTCACTTTACTCTTACTGATAGTCTCTGTTTCGTTGATGGCCCAAACAACGATTGAGTCAATCCCCAATCAAAAATTAATTAACAACAGCTATGTATCCAATCCGGATAAAATAATAAGCGATGGCACTGTTGTTCAAATTGACACACTCTTAGTTTCACTCGAAAAGAAAACATCGGTTCAAGTGGCTGTTGTTTTAGTTAACTCCATTGTCAATGATGATGAAGTTGATTTTGCACAGAAACTTTTTGATCTGTGGAAAATTGGCAGCAAAGAAAATAGTAATGGTCTGCTCTTGCTACTCGTGAAGGATATACATAAAGTGCGACTTCATACCGGCTATGGGCTGGAAGGTGTACTGCCCGATATCACTTGCAAACGCATTGAACGCGACTTCATGGTTCCCGAATTTAAGAACGGGAATTATGACGCTGGAATATTAGCTGGTTTACAACAGGTAGATAAAATTCTGACTGACCCTACCTATGCAGTCGAACTGCAAAAGCCTGATGAAAGCGAATCGACTGGTTTTGAAGCGCTCGTGTTTTTATTGTCGGCATTCGTTGCACCGTTTCTGATCATCGCGTTCTTTATCAAGCTAAAGAATGACAAATTCTCTGATTCCAAAAATCCAGAGCACAATGATTATCCTGAAATGAGAAGAACAAAATGGGCATGGCTAATCCAGTTCATTGGTCTTCCTGCACTTATCGTATTGCTCTTTGGAATAAGTACTATGGAAAACCCGGGAGGTTTTTGTGTTTTCGCTCTGTACTTTTATTTCATGTTTACCTTGTTCTTCCGATTATATCGAATGAACAAAGTGATTAACCGTTTTCTAGCCGAACAAAAGTATTATGAGATTGTGGAGTTCCTGCGTAAAGATCAGGTCTTCTGGTTTTGGATGATCTTCCTTTTTCCTTTTCCTTTTCTTCTCTACTTTTTCTATCATCTTGCGCGCAAGAAGTTATATCGAAATCATTCGCGCAACTGTAAACTTTGTCAAAGCAAGATGAGCAAGCTAAGCGAACAGAATGACGATCAGTTTCTTTCAAAAAAACAACAGGTGGAAGAAACCCTTCGCTCTATTGATTATGATGTATGGCAATGTCAAAGCTGCCAGGCAACAGAAGAGTGGACGTATCCAAATAAAAGATCAAAATATTCTCCCTGTCCAAAGTGCAACACGAAAGCATATTATTCGTCTGGACGCAGCACCATTAAGAGTGCAACGTATTCCTCCAGCGGCAAGGGAGAAGAGACTCATACCTGTAAGTTCTGCGGGCACACGAAGAAATCAACTTTCACGATCGCTCAATTGGTTGCCAGTACATCCTCGTCCTCATCCGGCAGCTCATTTAGCAGCGGCAGTTCTTCCAGTGGCGGAAGTTGGGGTGGCGGAAGTTCCGGTGGTGGTGGGGCGAGTAGTAGTTGGTAGATATTTAAACTTTATTTTTTAAAGGCGAGCATTTTATAAATTCAATGAAGAATTAATTGATCAGGTAAGGTTCATTGATTTTATTATATTTGAAGATGCCCTCTATCCTTACTAACTACGAATACGACATCTTTATCTCCTACCGTCAGAACGATAACAAGTATGACGGCTGGGTTACTGAGTTTGTCAACAACCTCAACAAAGAACTTGAGGCAACTCTCAAAGACAAGGTCAATGTATACTTTGACGCGAATCCGCATGATGGTTTATTGGAAACTCATTCCGTAAATCACTCACTGGAGTCGAAACTGAAGTGCCTCATTTTTATTCCTGTTCTTTCAAAGACCTATTGTGACGCAAAGAGTTTTGCTTGGAACCACGAATTTCTGGCTTTCATTGATAAAGCAAACAACGATCAATTTGGATTAAACATCAGATTGAATTCGGGTAATGTATCGAGTCGGGTACTACCAATACGAATTCATGATCTTGATCCCGATGATGTAAAGTTGGCGAAATCCTACTTGGGTGTTATCCGTGCCGTTGATTTTATTTATCACTCCCCCGGTGTAAACCGCTCCCTTCGTCCATGGGATGATGATGTTATCAAAAACACGAAGCAGCCATTTTACCGTGATCAGATTAATAAGGTAGCCAATGCCATTGACGAAATCCTTCGCGGTATTAAGCAAGCAGAGAAAAATAAATCTACAGAGAAGATTCCTTTAGTAGTCACTGAAGTCAATACAAAGTCAGTCATCAAAAAAATAAAAGACCAAGGAAGTGATCGAAAAATATCCATACCATTTTCTCGTATTATGGTCTGGTCTGCTGTACTTCTTGTTTTGTCAGTCATCGGCTTTTTTGGAATTCCGTGGTATTTAAAACAGAACGATGTTGATCATGCCAAGTTGGTTTTACTTCCTGCTATTCAAAAATTAGTGGATGAGAACTTTCGTCCTCCTATTGAAGCATACGATATGGCGATCGAAGCAAAGCAGTATCTCTCAACCGATTCAACCCTGATAAAATTATGGCCGATTGTTACCACCACCATTCCGATTGAAACCGAACCTAATGGTGCTGAAATATTTTGGAAAGAATATTCAAAGCCCGAAATGAAATGGAGGTCTGTGGGCCTCACTCCATTGAAAGAAGCATCGTTCCCGCGAGGTTATCTCCGTCTTGAAATTCGCAAACCGGGATATCAAACTATTGAATATGCAGGGCCATGGTCATATGCCAGGCTAGGAGCCGATATCGCAAAATTGAAATTGGATGCTGTTGGAAGTCTTCCGGAAAATATGGTACGCATTCAATCAAAGAAAACTCCCATGTATATTGTTGGACTTGAGTCGAACGGAGATAAACAAGTGGGTGAATTTTTAGTCGATCGATTTGAGGTTACCAACAAACAGTTCAAAGCCTTTGTAGATGCTGGTGGATATACCAACAAATCCTTTTGGCAATTCCCTATTTATTCAGAGGGAAAAGAGATACAGCTTGAGACTGCAGTGGAAAGGTTTATTGATAAAACAGGAAGAAAAGGGCCCGCTACTTGGGAAGCTGGATCCTATCCTGATGAACAAGGAAACCATCCCGTCACCGGAATTTCGTGGTACGAAGCTGCGGCTTATGCGGCTTTCGTCAAAAAGAAACTTCCAACTGTTTTTCATTGGAGTATCGTTGCGGAAACTTCCCGCACTGAATTCATTGCGCCCCTCAGTAATTTTAGTACAAAAGGAACAACAGAAGTTGGAAGCATGCAAGGCGTTAGCACGTTTGGTGTTTATGATATTGCCGGTAACGCACGCGAATGGTGTTCGAATGAAACCAATAATCCCAATCTACGATTTATTTTAGGCGGAGGATGGAATGATCCTACCTATGCTTTTAACGATGCCTATACTCAGTCCGCGATGGATCGAAGTCTTGCCAATGGATTTCGATGTATTCAGGAATTGCCAGGAGACACAACGCTAGCGAATTTGAACACAAAAGTAGTAATGGCCTTCCGTGATTATCGAAAAGAAAAACCGGTTGATGATAAAACGTTTGATATTTTCAGACGACAGTATGCCTACGACAATGTTCCGTTGCGCGATAGCGTAAAACTAGTGGCTACGAAAGATTACTATACTGTAGAGAAAATTTCGTTTGATGCTGGCTACAATAATGAGAGAATGCAAGCCTACCTTTACCTGCCTAAAAACGCGCAGCCACCTTTTCAACCCATCTTGTTCTTCCCTGGATCGGGAGATATTTTTTCAAAGAAGTTCGATATCAATACTGCAATCTTTCGGTTGGATTTTATTTTGAAAAGCGGCCGAGCACTTCTAGTACCCATCTATAAAGGTACGCATGAACGACATGATGAATTAAAATCTGATTTACAGGAAGAAACTGTTTTTTATAAAGACCACGTGATCATGTGGCGAAAAGATATCGGGCGCACCATCGATTATCTTGAAACACGAAAAGACATTCAATCCAATAATCTCGGCTATCTCGGTTGGAGTTGGGGTGGTTTTATGGGAGGTATCATGCCAGCCGTTGAAAAAAGAATAAAAGCAATTGTGTTAAACGTAGGTGGAATGGAAATGCACAAGGCCTTACCGGAAGCAGACCAGATTAATTTCATTCCAAGAATTACACAACCTGTTTTAATGTTGAATGGAAAACATGATATGTTCTTCCCGGTAGAGACTTCACAAAAACCAATGTTCGATTTATTGGGCACCCCTAAAAAAGATAAGAAGATTTATATTTATGAATCCGGTCATCTCGTTCCCCGCACTGATTTCGTTCGAGAGTCTCTTTCGTGGTACGATCAGTATCTGGGGGTTGTTCAATCAAAATAATATGCGAAAGACTTCAACATGCCTTCTTTAATACCAGGTTACGAATATGATATCTTTATCAGTTACCGCCATAACGATAATCGTTCGGGTTGGGTAACGGAGTTTGTTAACCATCTGAATGAAGAACTGGCGGCAACCATCAAAACACCTATTTCGGTTTACTTCGATTCTAATCCTCATGATGGCCTACTCGAAACTCATGATGTAGATGACTCCCTGAAAGATAAACTGAAATGCCTCGTCTTTATTCCCATCATTTCACAGACTTACTGTGATCCAAAAAGTTTTGCTTGGAAAAAAGAATTACTTCCTTTCAAAAAACTAGCTACTGAAGATCAATTCGGTTTAAAGATAAAACTAACAAACGGGAATGTGGTGAGCCGGATTCTGCCCATAAAGATTCATGAGCTTGATGCGGAAGACAAAGTGATATTGGAAAATGAATTGGGGGGAGTTTTGCGGGCAATTGAGTTTATCTACAAAGAACCGGGAGTTAACCGATCACTTAAATCGACCGACAATCGAAGTGATAATCAAAATAAAACCGATTATAAAAATCAGGTTAACAAAGTGGCGATTGCTGTTAAAGAAACGGTCTCTTCACTCCATAATCTGGTGGAACCCCGAATAGCAAACCAACAACATTCATTAGCCAAGCCTGAGCGAAATAGAAAAACGCCAATCATCATCATCACTATTCTTCTTTTGTTACTGAGCACCGCTGCATACTTCCTTTACCCGAACATTGCATCTGTCAATGAAACTGAAAATCAGGATAAATCCATTGCCGTGTTGTTGTTCAAAAATATTAGTCCGGATAAGGATGATGAATATTTTGCTGAAGGGATGACAGAAGAAGTTATTAACTACCTGGCAAAAGTTAGCGAGCTAAAAGTGATTTCTCGAACTTCTATTGAGCAATACAAAGGACAAAGTAAGGATGTTAAAACCATCGCTGCCGAACTTGGTGTTTCACACATTCTGGAAGGTAGCGTTCGAAAGGCCGGAAATAAATTTCGTATTTCTGTTAAACTGATAGAGGCCTCAAATGGTTTTCAGGTTTGGGGTAATGAATATGATAGAGACATTACAGATATACTACAAGTACAAAGTGATATCTCGAAAGATGTAACTGATGCCTTAAAAATAGTGTTGACAGAATCAGAAAGAACCAATCTGGATAAGGTTTCTAAAGTTGAATTGACAGCGTATGATTTCTATTTGAAGGGACGGAATGAATTAGTGAATTTTAGACTTGCGGGACCAGTAAAAGGAAAAGTACAGTTGAATAATGCAATTGATCTTTTCAAAAAATCATTGCAGATAGATCCCAAATTCTCTAAGACTCATTCTGGATTAGGATTATCAATGTTATATAAAGGAAGTGTTGTAGGTGGCGGGGTATACATTGATAAATCTTTAGTTGACTCCGCAAAATTATTTTCTGATGTGGCCTTGCAATTAGATAGCAAAAATGATGAAGCCCTTTATTTACAAGGAGTTTATTATAATGATTCTGGCAACTTTGATGAAGCACTGATCAACCTCAACAAAGCGCTATCTATAAATCCAAATAATGTAGATGCCTTAGTGCGCTTAGGACTTATTTCCGAGGATTATGTTACGGGATTAGCTCAAATTCAACGAGCTATTAGTCTTGACCATGGCCCTGATCTAGTTGTAAATCTTAGAACCATTGCAAATGTTTTCACTACGATTGGCTTGTTTAAGAATGGTGAAGAGTATTATAAAATTGCGGCTGGTCTGGATAATGATTCATCAGGCCTTTTTAGAATTAGAGCCAATCTGGAAAGAGCAAATCAAAATTATCAAGCGGGATTGAACCTGATAAATGTTGCTTACAATAGTGATTCTACTAACTGGTATAATGCTGATGATAAAGCCTGGATACTTTCCTTAATGGGACGCTACGAGGAAGCTTTGAATATCAGACTCGAATGGAAGAAATTACTAATGGGAGATCAGGCCACAATGACTAACAGAATTGGTTACCTCTACTCAAAGTTAGGTGACACGAAAAAAGCGGATCGGTATTTCAAAATCGCAATCAATAATGCAGAAGAAGCTGTACGTTTAAATAATACCTATGCCCAATGGAAGTTTGCGCATTATGATCTGGCCGGTATCTATGCGTTTCTGGGAGATAAGGAAAAAGCCTACCAGTATTTGAATGAGGTGAATAAACGCAAAATCCAACCTGTCTGGTTTTTAACTATGATGAAGGACGATCAACTTTTTGAATCCATTCGAAATGAAGATCGCTTTCAGAAAATCCTAAAGGCTATAGAAAGCCGTACTTTGGCTGAAAGAGATCGTGTAATAAAGTGGTTGGAATCAGAGGAAATGAAAACACAAATTAAAATGAAGGACTAATATTTTTTTGTTGCCGCACAATACCTTTATAATCATCTTTACTACTTTCAAACTTCAAATACTATATCTTCATCTCATATAGTCATAAAACTAAAAATGGAGATTATGGCATAGCTTAGTAAAATAGAAGAATGAACTCAAACCGCTTCTTAAATAAACATTTCAGGATTCTATGTCAGATATGATTAACCAAATTGAAGCACTGATAAACCAGGGAAGATACTTTGAAGCCCGTGCTAAGACTAACGCTCTTCTTTTAGAGTCCGATTCTCTCCGAGTAAAACAATTATATGCTTTGTCCTTGTCGAAGTGTGGTGTGCCCGAAGCTGCCATGCAATATCTTGAACCGTTCTACAAACAATTCCCTGACGATCCGGAAACGGCTGGAATTTTAGGAGGTATCTACAAAGAGATCTTTATCAAAACAAAAGATCAGCGGTTCGCAGTTCTTTCAAAAGATACTTACCTGAAAAACTTTAACGCTACAAAAAGTTATTATACCGGTATCAATGCGGCAACCATGTGCGCTATTTCAGGGCAAGCAAAGCAAGGCCAGTTAATAGCTTCAGAAGTAATTGCATTACTCAATGATAAGCAACCCGATTTTTGGGAGCTGGCCACACTTGCAGAATCGTATCTGATTTCAAAAGACAGGATTAAAGCAAAAGAATATTATTTACGAGCGCGAAATTTAATCACTACAGATTGGGGCAAGGTTAATAGCATTTATAATCAGTTGTGGTTGCTCAATCATTACGTTGCTGTTCCCAATGAACTGCTTACCATCTTTAAGCCACCTGTAATTGCCGCCTTTGTTGGTCACATGATTGATCATACCGATGGAACACAAAATCGTTTTCCGGCAAGCATTGAAAATACTATTAAGGAAGCGCTGACAAGCAGTATCACATCGATCAATGCAAAAATTGGTTACTGTTCACTCGCATGCGGTGGCGACATACTTTTTGCTGAAGCCATGGCCGAGACGGGTGGTGAAGTCAATATCTTTTTACCGTTTCAACAAAATGATTTCATTGAAACAAGTATTCGATTCGCAGGCGATCAGTGGGTTGAACGCTTTGATCGGCTTGTAAAAAAGTTCCCGGTCACATTCGTTACACAAGAACCGTATGATGAGTTTAATGATCTTTTCGTTCTTCAAACCAGAATTATCTTTGGCGCTGCTGTGGTGCGAAGCGCAGTCAACCACACAAAGCCTCACTTGTTTACGCTGATGTCTTCACTCGACTCGCGAAGAAAAGTTGGAGGAACGCGAGATACCATTAAACTTTGGCCGTATCCGGAAAATATTACAAACATCAACCCGGATAATTTTAACACTTCCCTCCGATCGAATAGTCAACAAACATTGCCCGATTATGTTGATAATAGAAAATACAAAGACCGTCCGGTGTGTTATGTATTGTTAGCTGATTTTCCAAATACATCACCAACAGAAAAAGAATCTTTTTGGAAATCAGCACAAAGTAAAATCGAAACGAAATCACCAATACCTTATGGATTAATCTGGAATGGTGAAGCTATTCTGGTAGCCTGTAAATCGCTTGAAGGAGTAACCGACATCTGTCGCATCTTGTTTGATATTGTGAGACGCTTTCAAAAGAAAGATAATATCCGAGTCAGTCTCCATGTAGGACCTGTCTTTGTTGAGCTAGAGGAAGAAACAATCGGAAAAAGAATAGAAGGTAATGCAGTAAAGATTCTTCAGGAGATTCATCACTATTCGACACCTGGAGAAGTGTATGCAAGTTCCCAGTTCGCGTTGGAGATGGCATTAACCATTAATCAATATTCAATTGATTATGCCGGGAAGTTTCTCACAGAGGGGATGAATAGCAGTCAGGAAATTTTTAGGATAGGTTTTATCAAATGATTTGGCGTCCTATCGCAAATATTACTAAGTCAATAGATCACTTAGCGAAAGTAAATCAAAAACATCTCACTTATTCTCTTTAAAGTATTGGCATACTTTATTCATCACACACTCCATGTGTTTAGGATTAGTAGGCCTACAAATTTCTCTTCCTAAAAATGAAATGGCCATTCCTACTTCTCCCCAATCTTTGGAAGGCAATACATCCACCATTTGTTTTTCAATTTTCTTAGGATCCGTTCCGGATGCAATACCTAAGCGTGGCGCAACTCGCACAACATGTAGATCAACGATGATTCCTTCCGCCTTCACACCTGCTTCGCGCATAATAACATTAGCAGACTTCCTTCCTATTCCTGGCAGGGCAGTCAATTCCTCTAATGTTGTTGGAATGTTCTTATCATCCTTTACCGTAGCTGCTAAGGTGAGAAGCCACTTCGTTTTATTCCCGAAATTCCGAACCTTACCAATAAAAGGAAATAGCGATTCTGGAGTTGCTTTTGATAAAGCTTTCATATTCGGGTAAGCAGAAAACAAATCCGGAGCAAGCTGATTGATGTGCCTGTCAGAATCTTGTGCAGAGAGTACCACCATCACCACCAGTTGATACATTGATTTGTACTCCAATGGATGCTTTTTGCCTTTGTACTTTTTTATCAAAGGTTGAATTTCTTTCTGCCAATTAATAGCTGCCATAATATTGTGTTAATAATTTAAAGATAAGAATTCAGAAAGAATGGTCTACAGTCATGCGCTTTAATGTTTTAATGAAACGCCTTTATCCACTATGCGTACTGGAGATTTATTTCTGCTTAAAGAATAAATGAGCATGATATGCAATTGGTATTCCGATACATACAATTAAAATAGCTAATCCAACAGGAGCCTTTGTAATGTTAAACGGAAACTTTGTTGTGTTACTCATCGGCACAACAATCAAATTGGTCACACACCAGGCCGCCAACGCGATTGCAACTGCATCGATGAACCAACTCCTCGATAGAATTTTGATTTTTGGGTATAGTGAAAAATAACAAGCTGAGCAGGAGCATGCAATCATAAAATGAAAGAGCAGCCCCCACAAGAGCATAACATCACTTCCTGTAAATGCCGAAGCACCAAATATACTACTCGCTACATACTATAAAACGCGGGAAGGCATTGTGCCACTTTCTATGTAGCTATGAATACAAGCTGCCGCAACATCAAGCGTAGCTGATATTAAGGTCGTTTTGAAGATGACGCACCACATAACACTTATTTGTGTTTCATGATATGTCAGCTAAGTTAGAGGAATACATTAAATTATACAACGACATTATGCAGCGAAAGGAAAACCTTACCACATGTACTGATTCTGGT
Organism: Chryseolinea sp.; assembly: GCA_031412655.1. GTDB lineage: Bacteria > Bacteroidota > Bacteroidia > Cytophagales > Cyclobacteriaceae > Chryseolinea. The sequence goes on along the minus strand of JANODK010000049.1, from coordinate 10,634 downwards.
GTCTGAAATTATTGAGGCGAAAAGAAAGAACCAAATCATGGCTTGAGCCACCAAACTTACTATAGTCACTCAAGGCCATCTCATACGAATACGAAACAGCAATTAATTCATTGACGTTGAGACCTAAAAGAAATACTGCCGATTTAACGTCACGATAAGTAAGTCCAAGCCAAACCTTATTCTGAATATAGGTCTTTACACTGTAATCAATACTCATTTTATTATCCATTTGCCATAAAGCAAGAACACTCGGGCGAATAAATCCATTTGGCGAAACCGGAAATGAAACACCACCTTGAATAGATCCCTTATAGAAAATCTGACTTGAAGATGCATCGGATGCCTGTATGGCATAATTCAACATCGGAAAATACGATGCTCCAAAATAGAACGAAGGTGAATAAAATACTATTCCTGTTCGTACATTCAGATTGGTTTCTGTTGTTCCATTCGCAACAAGCTGATCGTAAAACGGATCAGCATCGCGAAGTTCAATTGCACTTAAATCAATTTTTGAATTTTCAACTATAGCTGATGCTCCAATTGACATTCTGATTTTCTTCGTCAGCTGATAGTTGAATGCGTAATTAACACCTCCGCCTATTCGCTCCACCTGGCCCACATGCTCATTAAAAAAATTTGCTCCAAAACCATGAAGGATACGTTTGCCTCTTGGAAGTTTATCACCGCTCAGAGCAGAAACGTTACTCACGCGCAAACTATTGCTTGACAAATCCAACGGTTGCTTTAATCTGAAATTGTAAGCTAAATTAATGAAGCGCGGTGCATCGGCACCAAGGGATGACCACTGGTAGCGGTAGCTTAACTTCAGATCAGCATAATTCTCAATGCCGGCAAAGGCAGGGTTATAGGCTGAAGCAAATTGAAAAGGCTGCGAGCTGTTTGGGATAAACTGTGCCTGCGCTCCAGAAAATATAAACAGAAAAAAAACAATGCGTAGTATTGGTGCCATCGGTTAGCGTAAAACAGTTACAGTTCCTTTGAATGTCTTCTTATTTGATGACTTTAAATCAATCGTGTAGAAGTACGTGTCAGCAGGCACAAAGTCACCAGTTGTTTGACCGCTCATTCGACCATCCCATTCTTTTTCAAACCCTATCGTCTCAAACACAATTAATCCTCTGCTATTATAAATCTTTAAAATGGCATCTTTCAATTCGGGATTATTGGAAGGCTTATCACCTTCAAATAAAATATTCCATGTATTATTTGGAGATGCATCATCCGCTGGCGTAAAGCCATTCGGAATATCGAGGGCTACATTTTCGAAATACAATGAAATGAAGCGGTTTCTTGAATCACTCACTTTGTTTCCATCACTCAACGTAAAGGAAACTGTTTTCTTTCCAACAACAGGATTGACTGCATTCAGGTGGTTGTACTGTATGTGTCTAATGGCACTATCATACTCACTCAGTGGCGCTTTGCCCGTGATAAGTAAAACACCAGTCTGGGAATTGTAGTTACCAGTGAGATTCGCAGTGCTCGTGAAAATCAATATGTCATCAGGAGCATGAAAATTTTCTGTAGCAAAACGAATTTCAGCACTTACTAGGCTGTCATCATCAACATCAAATACATCAAAAAATTTTGTTAGCTGAACAGGTCCGCTGCCCGATTTATAACGGAGCAAATCAGTATCATCTTCCAGAGCAATGATGATAGGTCTATCGTTATCTGCGTTTACTACAAAATTAATATAAGATGAAACTGCTGCATAGGATACTCCATCACTTCCATTCCAGTTCAAAGTATCCCTACCGAAGTAGTCTGAAAACGGAGTGTACACTAATCCATTCGAAAGGGATGAAGATAATATTTTAGCCCCTGCTAGTACAGCATTATTATTCAATTGCAACAATCCATGCTTGGGCAAGGTGACAATCTGAATTTCAGCAAGAGGATCTGCATCAACAAAGGCAGTCGTAAATTTACTCGAAGCAATATTAACTGAAACATCCTCATTGGTGGTAATGGCAATCGGCACTAGAGTTGGTCTTGCATTTACTATCAAAGTAAAGTCTTGGTCGACTGTGACCCCACTTTGATCTTTGACTTGTATCTTCACACTTGTTGATCCAGCCTGACCTGTAGTTGGCATTCCGGCAAGTCTGCCCTTACCATTACTCGCAGGTATCGCTGGTAATAACGTAGCCCACGTGGGCTTTGCCGGTGCAGTAAGGGTGAGGGTCTCCCCATCCACATCCGTTGCTTCAATATTATAGGTGTATGTCTCATCAATATTTACTGTTAACACAGGGCTGGAAACAAATACAGGTGCGTCATTAACGGATTGTATCGTGAGGTTAAATGTTCGGACTAAAAAATTAATACTTACCGGTGGTATGTTCGGTCCGCTGTCTTGTACTCGAACAGAAATTTGAGCGATGCCATTCGCGTTTGCTTTTGGCTTAATCCGAAGCGTTCCAGTGGCTTGAGGCGACTGATACGTTACATCTAAAATTTCAAAGAGCTCAGGCTTATTGGTTGTCACTGTAACAGCAAGTGTCTGTGTTTCCCCAGGCCCAGCTGTAATACCCGTAAGCAGAACATTTTGCAAAGGAGCATCTTCAAGAATTGGTCCGAAGGTTATAGCATTTAATGTAGGTGGATCATTTATTTCGGAAACTTCAATATCAAAAGAAGTAACAAATGAATTCCTGTTCGGCAAAACATTAGAACCGTTATCAACTACATTTATGGTTATCGTAGCAGTGCCTGACGTACTTGGCGCAATTGTATATTTTAATTGTGCGGTTGTAGCTACTCCGTCATACGTTACCGTTGGATTCGGTATAATTGAAGGGTTACTAGATGAAACAATAAATGTTAACTCTTGCGTACTTTCAAACGGTCCTTTAGAAATATTAGCAATGTTGATTGTCTGCTGTGGCGAGTTTTCAACAACCTGCTGATTGGGAATTGCATTAAAGCTTGGTGCATCATTTATTGGACTAATGTTGATCGTCAGAATATCCGTCACTGATTGACCTCCTGTATCAGAAGCGCGAATCGTTACCTTAGCAGTACCAGATGCATTTGGATTAAGTGTGAATTGAAGTTGGCCAAGGGCTTGATCAATAGCTATTGCCTGAAAGAAAGTCGGATTGTCGTTTGCACTAATCTGATAGGTAAGCTGCGCGGGTGTATCTTCTACATCACTAAAGTTAGTCAGCAAATTTACGGTTTGTTCTACCAGATTATCCTCCACCAGATTAAGAGCAGCGAAGCCAAGTTTAGTAGGTGCATCATTAACTGAATTTACTTTTATTAATAATGGAAACGCTGCACTATTGACTGCTCCGTCATTTACAATAACATTCACGTTCAAATTACCGGAGAAGTTACTGGCAGGTGTAATGGTATTTCCTGAGAAAGTATAATTTGTTCCGGATTGAGCTGTTAGTGTAAATCCTGATGGGTAAGTATCATCGGGATCTGTAACCGTTAAGTGAGAAGTTAAAATAGTTAAGGATTGGTCTTCGTTAATGGTTAATGTGGATTGACCTGTTATAAGAGGAATATCATTTACAGGAGCAACTTGAACCGCTACACCAAAGTTCGGGCTATTCGCTATTCCATCATTCACTCTAACGTTCACAGTGAGTGGCCCTGAATAATTGAGTGCAGGCGTAATGTTATTTCCGCTAAAGGTATAATTAGTACCCGCTAAAATCGTCAGGGTAAATGCAACATCGTCCGGATCGGTGATTGTTAAGTTAGAAAGCTGGATTGCAAACTGTGTATCTTCAGTCGCGTTGATTGGATTGGGTGTTTGTGCTGTAATTACAGGTGCAACGTTTACTGCTGACACCAAAACATCAACACCGAACGAAGGGCTGTCTGCATTGCTATCATTCACTTTCACATTCACGGTTAACGTACCATTAAAATTTAATGCAGGCGTTACGTTGTTACCACTAAAAGTATAATTTGTCCCAGGCATTACAGTCGCAGTGAAAACAGTATTATCCGGATCGAACACAATAAGATTGGATACTGCGATTGAGAACATTGTATTTTGAACTGCATTGATTGGATCAGGATTCTGTCCGGTGATAGAAGGTGCGTCATTCACCGCGCCTACCTGAAACGCCATTCCAAAAGAAGGGCTGTCGAGGGATCCATCTCTTACCTTAACGTTTACGGTTAGTGGCCCATTATAATTTAAAGCCGGAGTAACAACATTTCCAACGAAGGTATAGTTTGTGCCGGCCAATACTGTGAGCGTAAAGGTTGTGTTATCAGGATCAGTGATGACGAGATTCGAAACCAGGGGTGTAAATTGAGTATCCTCCGTGGCGCTGATTGGGTTCGGTGTTTGGCTCGCAATGATAGGTCCATCGTTCACGGGAGCAACCTGAAACACCATTCCAAAGGATGGGCTGTCTACAGCACCATCATTTACTTTTACGTTTACAGTAAGTGATCCGTTATAATTAAGCGCTGGCGTAACTACGTTTCCACTAAAAGTATAATTCGTTCCGGATAAAACAGTTAAAGCAAACGTAGTGTTATCCGGATCGTTAATTGTAAGATTTGAAACCGAAGGGGTAAATTGAGTATCTTCTGTTGCTGCAACAGGGTTAGGATTTTGACCAGTAATGGCAGGAGGTTTGTTCGTGTAATTTACCTGAATGGTGAGGTTAAAATTTGCACTATTAGTGGTTCCATCATTTACAAAAACCTTAACAACAAGGTTACCACTAAATCCTACCACTGGTGTGATTTGAAAACCCGATACAGAATAATTAGCACCATTGAGTATGAATAAATCAAAACCTGTGGGATACGTATTGTCCGGATCAAAGACAGTAAGATCGCTAAACTTTAATGTAAGAGGTTGTCCGTCACCTGTCGAAAGTGCTACCTGACTCATGATTACAGGTGCATCATTTACGGCATTCACCTGATATACCATTCCAAAGGATGGGCTATCAGAAGTGCCATCATTTACTTTTACGTTTACGGTAAGCGATCCATTATAGTTAAGTGCTGGAGTAACCTGGTTGCCAATAAAAGTATAATTGGTACCCGGTAAAACAGTTAATGTAAAGGTTGAGTTATCAGAGTCACTGATTGTAAGATTTGAAACCGAAGGTGTAAACTGAGTATCCTCTGTGGCAATAATCGGATTAGGGTTTTGGCTTATAATAGTCGGTAGATCGTTCACCGGAGTTATTGTAATGGTAAAGGTCTGTGTAGTAAAGGTATCATCACCTCCATTTGCAGTTCCACCATTATCAGAAAGAACAACGGTAACGGTAGCTACACCAGAGGCATTTGCAAGTGGTGCATAAGTTAAGGTACCTGTCGCTACATTGATAGCAGGCTGTGTTGAAAACAATCCATTATTATTGTTGGTTACACTAAGAGTTAATGTTTGTGAACTCTCATCAGAAGGCCCCTTACTGATAGACGTAGCCCAATTGATTACGTTCTGTGAAGTAGCATCTTCCAAGACAGATTGATCTGCTCCTTTTACAAAAGAAGGTTGATCGTTAACAGATGTTACTGTAATGGTAAAGGTTTGTGTAGTAAAGGTATCATCACCTCCATTAATTGTGCCTCCGTTATCCGTCAGAATTACGCTTACTGTAGCCAATCCATTTGCGTTTGCTGTCGGGGTATAGGTAAGTGTTCCGGTTGTTGAGTTGATAGTGGGTTGTGCTAAAAACAAACCTGTGTTAGTATTACTAACGGTGAACGTCAGCACTTGAGAACTTTCATCCGCTGGCCCGGCACTTATTGACGTGGCCCAGTTCGTTACAGACTGCGGCCCGGCATCTTCCAAAATTGTTTGATTTGCTCCTTTTACAAAAGAAGGTTCATTATTAATTGAAACAACTGTGATTGAAAAAGTCTGACTTGCAAAAATATCATCTCCTCCATTGGCCGTGCCTCCATTGTCTGAAAGAACAACGGTGACGGTGGCCGTACCAGATGCATTCGCTGCCAACGTGTAGGTAAGTGTACCGGCTGAACTGATAGAAGGTTGAACTGAAAACAATCCATTGTTATTATTGGTAGTATTAAACGACAACACTTGACCACTTTCATTCGAAGGTCCTGCACTGATTGATGTACCCCAACCGCTTACAGTTTGAGCAGATGCACCTTCATTTACATTTTGATCGCTGCCTTTTACAAAACTAGGTTCATCATTAACCGCTGTTACCGCAATGGTAAAAGTCTGAGTTGCAAAAGTATTATCTCCTCCATTGGCTGTTCCTCCATTGTCTGTTAATATCACACTTACATTGGCAATTCCATTAGCGTTAGCTGCAGGTGTATACGTTAATGTTCCGGTTGCTGCATTGATGGATGGCTGAACGGAGAATAATGAAGTATTATCGTTGCTAAGCGTAAAAGTCAATAGCTGGCTACTCTCATCCGGTGGTCCTGCGCTGATTGATGTTGCCCAGTTGGTAGCAGTCTGCGCGCCAGCATCCTCGAGAATAATTTGGTTCGCTCCCTTTACAAAGGAAGGTTCATCATTAATAGATGACACTGTAATGGTAAACGTCTGTGTCGTAAAGGTGTCGTCTCCTCCATTTGCCGTTCCTCCATTATCAGAAAGTATAACCGTTACAATTGCAACTCCGGAAACTCCTGTTGCTGGTCTATAAGATAAATTTCCATTTGACGCATTAATCGAAGGCTGTTGATTAAATAAGCTATTATTGTTATTGGTTACTGAAAATGCCAATGACTGTGAATTCTCATTTGGTGGTCCAGGGCTAATGGCCGTTGCCCAATTGTTTATATTTTGATTTGGTGCACCCTCGCTCACAGTTTGATCTGGTCCTTTAACAAATGAAGGTGCATCATTAACCGAAGTTACTGTAATCGTAAAAGTCTGCGTAGCAAAAGTATCATCGCCTCCATTGGCAGTACCTCCGTTATCGGTTAAGATCACACTTATGTTGGCCACTCCGTTCGCATTGGCAGCGGGTGCATACGTTAATGTACCAGTTGTTGAGTTGATTGAGGGTTGAACAGAAAATAGTGTAATGTTATCATTACTCAAAGAGAATGTCAACACCTGCCCACTTTCATCCGCAGGTCCTGCACTGATTGATGTTGCCCAATTGGTTACCGTCTGCGCTGCACCATCTTCGAGAATACTTTGATTTGCTCCCTTTACGAAAGAAGGTTCATCATTAATTGATGAAACAGTGACGGTAAAAGTTTGTGATGCAAAGGTATCATCACCCCCATTGGTGGTTCCTCCATTATCGGAAAGAACAACAGTTACTGTAGCGGAGCCGGAAATACTCGCTGATGGCGTATAGGTAAGCGTACCTGTTGCATTTATCGCAGGTTGAACTGCGAAAAGCGCATTGTTTGTATTCGTGAGGCTGAAGGTCAATAGTTGTGAACTCTCGTTCGATGGTCCGGTAGTGATTGATGTTGCCCAACCAGGTACAGTTTGTGCAGAAGCCCCTTCATTCACACTTTGATCAATGCCTGTGACAAAGCTGGGTTCGTCATTAACTGATGTAACTGTAATAGTAAAAGTTTGTGTCGTAAAGGTATCATCGCCTCCATTTGTTGTGCCGCCATCATCTGTTAAGATCACGCTTACGTTGGCAACACCATTGGCGTTGATCGCTGGAGTATACGTTAGATTTCCGGTTGTGGAATTGATTGAGGGTTGAACAGAGAACAACGCTGTATTATCATTGCTTACAGAAAAAGTTAAAGTCTGACCACTTTCATTTGCCGGGCCTTTACTGATTGAAGTTGCCCAACCTGCAACATTCTGTGGTGAACTATCCTCTAATAAAGTTTGATCCAAACCCTTTGCAAAACTGGGTCGATCATTAACCGGATCTACCTGCACCTGAAGTGGGAAAATATTGCTGACATTCAATGCAGGGTCGGTTACTTGTACATTGACGGATAACAATCCATTAAAGTCCGCTACTGGAGTAATGTCGTTTGAAGAAAAGGTATAGTCGGTGCCACTTAAAACGGTTAATGTAAAGCCTGTTGGGTAAAAGTCGTCTGCATCGGTTACTAGTAAATCGCCTAATATTACAGTATAGAGTTGATCTTCATTGATGGTTATTGGATTCGTATTTTGCCCATCGATGCTCGGTATCTGAGCATAACTATTCCAGCTGAGAACCAGAAAGAATGAAAGTAAGATTTGACCCAAAAAACGCATAATGGCAAGCTATAGACCGACAAAATTAACCAAAAATCTTAACTCTATCCTATCTCTTATTAGATAGTAACTCTTAGTTTCACGCTTTAATTGCTTCAAAAACAATGATTAACACCTTTCTTTGGATCTTTTTGATCTCTCTATCGATTGTTCTGTACACCTATGTAGGTTATGGCCTGATAATTTACATTTTAGCTAAAGTATCCCCTTACAAGAAAAGGAGCACTTCCCTATCTAATTCCTTTGAACCATCCGTAACGCTAATTATTGCTGCCTACAACGAAGAGCATTATATCGAGCAAAAAATCAGGAATAGCCTTTCATTGAACTACCCGGCAGACAAACTCAAGATTTGGTTTGTCACCGATGGATCAACCGACAAAACATCCGATATCATCAAGGGATTTGATTCGGTAAAACTTTTTCATCAACCCGAGCGACTCGGAAAGATTCATGCCGTAAACCGCATAATGAAGTTTGTGGAAACGCAATTCGTTATTTTCTGTGATGCCAATACCGATTTAAATGCTGATGCTATCAAAAATATCATTCGGCATTATCAGGATGATAAAGTTGGTGGAGTAGCTGGTGAAAAAAGAATTTTTAAAAATGCTGAAGACAATGCCTCTGGCTCTGGAGAAGGTATGTATTGGAAATACGAATCCTTCCTCAAAAAGAAAGATGCTGAAGTCTATTCTGTTGTGGGTGCTGCCGGAGAATTATTTTCCATTCGCACTGAATTGTATGAAGAGCCCGAAAAAGACATCATCATCGAAGATTTCTATATCTCCCTTCGCATCGTTGCCAAAGGCTTTCGTTTCATGTATGAGCCTGATGCTTATGCCATTGAAACTGCTTCAGCATCTGTAGCTGAAGAATGGAAACGCAAGGTTAGAATTTGTGCCGGTGCCTTTCAGGCGATGATCAAACTTCGCTACTTGCTTAATCCGTTTCGGTATGGGATGCTGAGTTTTCAATACGTGTCGCATCGTGTGTTGCGCTGGACACTTGCTCCGCTTTCGCTATTGCTCATTCTTATGAGTAATCTTTATCTCGCCATTAATGCTCAACCTATTTACTTACTGATATTAGCCGCACAGATTTTATTTTATCTCATCGCGTACCTCGGCTACCGTTATCAGGATAGGAAAATATCCATCAAAGGTTTTTTTGTTCCTTACTATTTTGTGGTGATGAACCTATCGGTTTATGCTGGCTTACTGCGCTTTATGCGGGGAAAACAATCTGTAGTCTGGGAAAAATCAAAACGGGCTCTGTAAATTGTTATCATGGGCCAGTCTTAAGTCTATTGTCTAAAATCTAATGTCTTGAGTCTTTAAGAATAGTTTTGACTAATTGACGATCTCGTATAATTTTGCCCCACATTAAACTGAGGTTATGGGACGCGTATTTGAGAAGAGAAAACACACCATGTTTGCACGCTTTGACCGCATGGCCAAGGCTTTTACGCGTATAGGCAAAGACATTGCCATGGCAGTAAAGAACAACGGGCCTCTTCCGGAGAACAACCCTAAGTTACGCGCTGCCATTCAAAACGCGAAAGGCGTTAATATGCCAAAAGATCGTGTGGATGCGGCTATTAAACGGGCATCATCGAAAGAAGAAAAAGACTATCAAGAAGTTACCTATGAAGGATATGCTCCTCATGGTGTACCGATCATGATTGAGTGTGCTACCGATAACCCAACCCGCACAGTTGCCAACATCCGGCTCATTTTCTCGAAGAATGATGGAACGATGGGGAACAATGGAACGGTAGCCTTTATGTTCGAAAGAAAAGGTGTATTTAAATTTGATCCTGCCAAGATCAATGTAGAAGAAATTGAGCTCGACCTGATTGATGCGGGCGCTGAAGATATTGAAACAAACGAAGAAGAAATTGTAATCTATACCAAGTTCACTGAGTTCGGTCACTTCCAAAAGTTTCTGGAATCAAAAAGCCTGGAAGCCAGAAGTTCTGAATTGCAATACATTCCTTCTGCAACGAAAGAGTTATCGGAAGAACAACAGGATGAGGTTTTAAAACTGGTTGGTGCGTTGGAAGCGGACGATGATGTGCAGCATGTTTATCATAATCTTGCATAGGTTGGTTATCGGTAAGAGGTAGTCGGTTAACAGTGTTGCGTTTGCTTACTGCATTTTGCCTATTGCCTACATATTTATTCTTAGACACATCCCCTACTGTTCCACAGTTAATCTGTTTTCAATCATGCGGTTGTTGTATTGCTGAATGATGGCCTTTATTTTTTTCTCCATCTTCGCACTTACATCGGTTCGCTCATTCAGTAAATTGCGTTGTAGTAATCGATCCATTCTGAAATCATACAGGCTAATGGGTTTTGTGCCATCAAATCGAAAGAAATATTCATCCTCAAAAAGTTGATAACCGCTGTTGTGATAATTAAACGCAAATGGTACT